>CAYUYN010000004.1:0-28997 GCA_964449185.1 uncultured Anaerolineales bacterium
ACGGCCGGATCTTCGCCCGCCGGCAGCGCGCTGGCTGCCGGTTCGGTGCCTTGTCGCCGGAGCCCGCTCGGCCCATCGCTGGCCGAGACGACGACGACGACAAAGCCCACCAGCAAGATGAGCAGCAGCACCAAGGCCAGGATGGCTGTCGAACGGGCGGTAAGGTGCTTAAGGACGGTTGGCATGGCAAGGCCTCCCAATGATCACTGCAGGCGTCCGACGACCCGTGTCAGCTGCCACTCACTCTAGGCCGGCCTCTTGAAAGGCTGATTGACGGCCTTTAGCTTTTGCAGAAGCTCGTCGCGCAGTTCAGCGGCTACTCCCGCCTGCACGGCGACCAGGTCTTCTACTTCTTCGGGATCGTTGGCCAAGTTGTACAGCTCCGACACATCCGCATAACCCTCATAGCCCAGGTAGTCGACGAGTTTGTAATCCCCTTTGATGAGGGCAATGCTGGCGTGTTGGAGGGCCGCAAATGAGGAATTCTCTTTGGCCTCGATAGAAAACAAGCTACGATCGGTTGTGCTGGCCGGCCCGAAGGTTGGCAGGACTTGGCCCTCACTCCAGCCAGCGGCGGCTTGGCCGGTCACACTCAGTAGGGTGGGGAGCAAGTCGGTGCAGCTAGTGGGTGTGTGGACGTCCACCCTTTGCCGTTGCCCGGGCGCCGAAATCACCAGTGGAACACGGACGAGCGGATCGTAAAGCACAGGGGTGGCGTGCCCGAGCATGCCGCGCTCGAAGATTTCGCCGTGGTCGGACGTGAAGACCACATAGGTATCGTCCAGGCGGCCGCTGATCTCAAGAAAGTCGTACAGACGCCCGAACTCGGCGTCGGCGTTGGCGATGAACTCGTCGTACGCCTGGCGCCGCTCGCCCAGGAGTTCGTCCGGCTTGTCGGCCGTAAAGAAGTGGGATGGCTTGGGGTCGGGTGCCCAGCCATCGGCGAAGGCATGGAGGAACTCGCGCCGCGGGTTATAGGGGCTATGCGGCGGGAGCAAATGGAAATAGCCAAGAAAGGGCCGCGGTGCTTCGGCGACCAGGCGCTGAATGCCGTCGATGGCGTGCTCAATTAGAAACAACTCATGCGAGGTGGCTTCAATCGGCAGGCCCTCGGGATACAGGTCGCCCAACCGCTGCATCAGGACTCCTTCGTCGTACTGTTCCAAGGCAAACCGGGAAACGGCCGCCCCAAACAGCGAGCCCGGTGTGCTCCCCAGGGAACCGCCGCGCGAGAGGAGGTACGCGCTGCGATAGGCGATAGCGCGGTCGTTGGGAAACAGGCGATCGTAGGGCGGGTAGCCTGCCAGGAAAAACGTCTCCGGGGTGAGATATTGGTCGATCTCCTGGCGGAATTGGTACAGCAGATAGTCGGCGAGGCGGTTATGCGTATAGGCCATACGGTGGTAGCCGCCGGCGGCGAAGGCCGCGAAGATATTATTGGAAACGTAATGATCAGCGACAGTGCCATAAACGCTGAAGGCCCGATGCGACCAGCCGTAGCTGCCGGTGAGCAGCGAGGCCGTGCCGGGGGTGGTGAAGTTGCCGCCGGCATAGTGCTGGTGGAACACCGTGGCGCGCTTGGCAAAGCGCTCCAGGTGGGGCGTAGTGGGCCGCCGGTACCCGAAGAGGGACATGTTCTGGGCGGCCAGCGTGTCGAAGACCACGACCAGCACGTTCGGTCGGTCGGGCGCCTGTGGCGCGGCGGTCGTGGGAGCCAGGCGACTCAACAGCGGCCAGAGCATGACCGGCGGAGCAAGCTTTAGGAAGTCGCGGCGGGTGAGGCGTTGCGATGGCATGCTAGAGGTTCCGTATGATGATGACGATTACGCACAGGGCGGCGAGCGGGACGTAAACATAGAGCAGCACCTGGCAGCGATCAGCGAGCGAGGCCAATAACCGTTCCAGGCGCTGGGAGCGCTGGGTCAGAAAAGGGACCGCCGCCAGCGTGCCGGCGTACACCACCGCCGCCAGCATGAAGCGCTTCGATGGCCACAGCGGCAACTTCTCAGTGAAATGGACGGCGATCGCCCAGGCGGCATTCACCAACAGCAGCGCGCTGCCGCGGGCGGCCAGTTGGGCCCGCAGCCAGCGGGCCGGCAGCAGCGCCGCCAACAGCAGCACCACGCTGGTTATGCTGAGGCTTTCCAGCATGGCATACACCTGGGCATAGGCGAAAATGCCGAGCACGTCCCAGACGCTCAGATGGAACAGCCAGCTGGATACATTCGGCAAAAACCGGAGCACCGACCAGCTATGCACCAAGACCACCGCCACTGCGAGTAGGGGCTGAATTTCGGACCAGGGCGCCAGACGGCTGCGGATGAGCCGCCCCAGACCGCCGCCGAGCTTGCCCGGGCGCTTACCGGCGGGGTGGGCAGGCGCCAGGCCTGTGTCCGTGTCAGAGATAGCCAAGGCTCTTGAGCCTTTCTTCGACAATGGCCTCGTCCTCACCAGCCAAATCGGCCGGCGGCGGCGGGCTGCTGCGCGGCGCGAGCTCGGCACCCACCGCCAGGACGGGAATGTCGCGATAAGAGGGCCGGGCCGAGCCGGCCAGCCCCTGGTTGCACAGCAGAACCCCCGGAACCGCCTCCGCGCTAATACAGTGATCGCCGCTCCAATGGTCGCCGTTTCTTTCCATACTCGTGGCGGGCCACTGCCCCAAGCCTGTTTCGGAAGAGCCGCGATAGCCGGGGGCGTAGCCCACGACCAAGTCTGGACCGTACTGGGCCAACTCGCCCTCGAAGGTCTGGGCGCTGGTCAAGACCTGCTGGGCCACGGCCTTGCCATCTGGCCCGCACCACTGCAGGAGCTCGGCGCTGATTTGTGCCAGCAGCGCCTCTTGCTGCTCGGGCGGCACACGCCCCTGGCCTTCGCGGCCGGACAGGTTGAGATAGAGACTGTTCAGGCCAATGGCATAGGCCGTGCTGCGGGCCCAGTCAACGTCTTGCAGCCGGCCGGGCCCGCCATTGGCGCGCGTGGACAGATAGCCGCGGTCGACCAGCCAGCGATTGAGGTGAACCTTGAAATCAAACTCGCTGAAGCCGTGATCCGACACGACCAGCAGCCGGGCGCTGGTCAACCCCTTTTCGGCTAGCCGCTTTTGTACCCGGCCTACCAGCCCGTCGAGCTTCCTATACCAATCCAGCACGACATCGGGGCGGTCGCGCCAGTACATGTGCTGCACCCGGTCGAGGGTATCGACGACGGCCGCCAATAGGCCCTCGCGGAAATTGTCCAGCTGATACATGAGCACGCGCTCCTGGGCCTCCACGATCGCATCGCACAGACTCAAGAATTGATCGTCGGTAATGCAGCCGTCTTCCAGGCCGGTCGTGTCCTGCGGCCAACCCAAGGTCAGGAACGGTCCACAAGCCTGCCAGGTCTGGCGAACGAAAGCGGGCGGCGTCGCATAGCGCCAGGCGGTGTGCAGGGGATGGATCTGCAGTGGCAGGAAATACAACTTGGCGAACGGCTGCACCTGAGACAGGATGACGCGCGTGAGGGCACGCACGGTTACGAACGGCGCGACCTTGAAGCTGAGCTCGATGATCGGGCTCCACACGCCCGCCTGCAGCGCCACGGCTTGTTTTCCAATCAACAACCGGGCAATCTGGTCCGGCTCCAGCTCAAACTCAAAATCCAGCGCGGAGGACCGGTGGCCGCCCCGGGCCTGGCGGGCGGGGCCAGCTAACTGCCCGGCAAACCGGCCTTTGCCTTTAATGGCCAACCGGAACACGGGCGTCTTGCGGTTTGCGTCGGCCGGCAGTTCTTCCGTCGTGAACAGGGTGCCCACCCCCAGGCGGCCATGGATGTCGGGCGTCCCCAGACCGGGCAGCACGCGCACGGGCGATGCGGGCCGGATCGGAAAGGTAGCCGGCCACCAGAGCGACGTGGCCGGGTAGCCTTGCAACACAGCGTAATCAAATATGGTCGTCGCCTGGTGCGTCGGCACAAACTCGGTGCCGGTCAATCCCCGCCGCGTGGGCAGCAGAGAAACATAGAGGTTGTAAGAGGCTGGATAACGATGGACAAAGTCGAAAATCCCGTGATGGCCCGGGTTCAAGCCGGTCGCAATACTGGTCCAGGAGACTTCACTCTGGGGCGGGTTGGCGACGGCGAAACGCGCATAGCCGCCGGTTGTGGCCAGGCCGGCCAGGTGCGGGAGCTGCCCCTGGCCGAGGAGGTGCTCTAGCACGGTGGGATCAAACGCATCTAGTCCCAGAATGACCGTGTTCATGGCGGCGTCGCGTCGCCCTCCTTCCGGATCTTCCACAGACGGTATGGGCCGACGGTGGCGACCAAATCACCCCTGGCTTCGAGTTCACTGTTTGGATACAAATCAACCAGGTCCTCGAACCGGCCGACAATCACGTAATCGGGCGCGGCTTCCATAAAGTCGTACACCGTGCTGGGTGTGACCGAACCGGGCTCGGCTGCGGTCAGGCTGCGAATCGCGACCTCCATGACTCTGCCGGAGGGGTGATGATAGGTGGCGTGGCTGGTGAGGAAGGCAATTTCCCAAGCCCAGGTCTCGATCATCGCTTCAGGTTCAAGCTGTGCATCCACATAAGCCGCCATGGCTTGCGCGCTGAGATCCGGTGGTGCAGCTACCTGCTGGACCTGGAGAGCTAAGGGGTAGGCGATAAAAGGCAGGAGCAGCAAAAAGACGGCGGCCTGCTTGGCCACACGCTGTACGGCATGCTCATGGCCGACCTTCGTCAACCCCTGCCAATCCAGCCGGAAATTTTCAGACAGCTCGCCTAAGAGGCCGGCCGTGAACAACGAAAAAAAGGTGAACGCCACAAAAGCGTAGCGCGTCCAGCCGATCGAGGCGACGACGAACCATATCAGCCAAAGGCCGCACAGTGCGGCGGCCAGGCGATATTTGGCGCCGGCCACGGTGCGCTGCTGACCAAGCAGGCCGACATAGACCAGCCCCGGCAGCCCCAGCAGGGCGGCGACTTCGCTGTCCGCGATAAACCTGAGGTTTTGGCTGATCAGCGGGGGCGAGAACAGCCCCATGTGAGCGCTGCCCAGGGAGCGCAAAAGCGCCAGGTTGTCGGCAAACGCCTGCCATCCCAGCACTGCCAACTGGAGACCGTACCAGGCTGCCAGCCAGCCCAAGCAGGTGACCGCGGGCAGGACCACCGCCTGCCAAGGGATACGGCCGGAGGCAGGCAGCCTGAAGACCCAGGCGGCCACCAAAGCCGGCACTATGAGGATGAAAATGCTCTTCGATAGAACGGCTAACCCAAATAGGCTGCCCGCCAACAGCAACCGCCGCCGCGATGGCGCGCTGAGGGTCTGCATCCAGAGCAGCATGCCCACCAGCAGATAGAACATTCCCGGCACTTCGCCAAAGACATACCGTCCACGCTCGACCGGGCTTTCCAAGGTCAAGGACAGCCAGAAGAGCGAGCCAACGAGCGCTGCCCGGCGACTGAACAGGTGCTGAGTCACCTGGTAGAAGGCCCACACCGCCGCCACAAAGAACAGCGCCATGACCACACGGGCTGGCAGTAGCCCGAGGCCAAACAGCCTGAAAGCAACAAAGATGGGCAGCAGCACCGCGGGGCCGGTGCTGACAAAGGGGTCAAACAGGGTGGCGTCTGACCCTGAGCGTGTACCGTACTGACCGTACAAAAGCAGGTTCTTAGGTAATTGGAGGTTCGCGCCTTCGTCAAACGAAGTGTGGGGGTAGCCCTCCAGGTTATAGCCCGCAAAGACAGCCACAAGCCCACACAATCCGAGCAGTGCCAGTCGCTCGGTGATGGACCAGTCTGCCAGCCAGCTCGCGGCGCCGGCCGTCGGCTTGGCCGGTCTGGAGCCAAGCCGAAAAGTTTTCGTGCGCGTCACCGCTTGAACCGGTCCCGCATGTAGCGGCGCAGCCTGGCAAACCCCATTCGGATGCGCGAAGAAAACAGCAGGAAGATCCCCGATAGGGCCACGAACAAGCCGGCCAGCAGCTGAAACAGCAGACCGCCGGTATTCGGGTCGATGTAGGCGGCCGCCGCCGGCGAGGCGCCTACGGCCAGAGCGATCAGCGCCAACACCGCGGACTTCATGAGCGTCTGTTTCATTGACATGCTCCTATTAGACAACCACCCGCGCCTCACACGGCGGTATCTTCGGACGCTAATACAGGTTCGGCCTGCAAAGCCTGAGGCCCCCCTGGCCTGGGATAGCGTTGGCGCAGCTCTCGCCCCAACTGCAAACCCTTCATGACACATCGGTCCGAGTTGATGTACTCCCATTCGCCGAAGCGGCCCAATGTGTAAATGTGAAGCTGGCCCAGCCACGCCTTGATTGCCTGAACCAGCCTCGGCCGCTGGTGGGTATAAACTGGATAAGCGAACTTCACATCCACGTGGCCGCTCCAGGCAATGTCATCTGGGCCGTGCAAGAGGCCAAGCTGGCAGAGCAGGTCAATGGTTGAAGGCGCGATCCGCTCCACATCAACCGGTTTGTGCTCGGACACAGACACCTCGGCCATGATGGCGTGCACCGGGCGGGAGCGCAGGGCGCCGGATGAATTGTGATTGAGCGCGATCTTGTGGGCCGGGATCGCTGGATCGGCCACGTAGATGCGCTGGATCGAAGTGTCCAGCGGGCGGCCGGTTAGGAGCAGCTCCACGCGCAGGGACATGTACTCCAGTTCATCAGACAGGGCCTGGATCGCTTGGGGCGTGCCAGCTAACACGCGGGTCAGGATTGGCAGCGGCATCGTCGTCACCAGGAATTCCCAGCGGTACTGCTGCCCATCTTGGGTGGTGGCTACCCGTGCCACCGGGTCGATGTGGACAACGGTGCTATTCAGCACGACCCCCGGCACGTGCCCGACGAAGCTCTTATAGATTTCCTCATAGCCGCCCTGTCGGGGGTAGCCCACCTGGGTATCCGGCTGGAGCGGTTTCCTTTGGCCGTCGGTCGTGCTGAAGCTCTCCTGCTCGCCTTTGGGCGCGGCCACGCGCTCTGAGGTCCACTCGCCAGAGACCTGGCTGATATCCCGCGCCCACAGTTTGCGGTTATACGGCAGCATAAAATGGTCGGCCACCCCCTGGCCGAACTTGCGGAGGATATAGTCTTCAAAGTTCTCGGCCTGCGCTGCATTCCCAGGCGCGTTGCGCAGCCCTTCCTCGCAGGCGCGCACGACTGCCGGATCGGGAATCTGGTCAAAGTAGCGCTGGAAGGGATAGGGGATGAGGACACCATGGGTGAAGACCCGCGCATCCCGCTGCTGGAGATCGAGCCCGCCGTCCAGCAGCTTTTGGACCAGTTGGAAGACCTCTGGGTGAGGCGTATGGAACGAGTGCCCCCCGATATCGAAAACCCCGCCGGCGTGGTGGATTGAGCGGCACAGGCCGCCGACGCTGGCCTCCTTCTCGAGGATGAGGGTGTTGCCTTGCAGGCTGTAGGCCACCGACAAGCCTGCGGGTCCGCCGCCAACGACCAACGCCTGGACGTCTCGTATCACGGCCATACGCCTCCCTTTGTGCTAAGTGAGTCGGAGAAAGTTCTTACCAGGTTTAGCAAAGCCGAAGCCAGCGAGTAAACTTGGCAGGCTTCCTACCCCGGCCGGGCCGTGCCGCAGTGGTTGCCACGTAGCGACAACATCGCAGGAACTTTCACCGAGAGACCTAGGGCCCGAACTCGAGGAAAGTGAAGTAGCCGGCTTCGTCGTTTCTGACATCCTGCAGCCAGACCGACTGCAGGTGATAGCGGCTTTTTAGGAGCTGATCGATTTCGCCGCCGTACTGGGGAAAAGGCTGGGGCGCCAGCGTGAGGTCTTTGCTGAACATGAAGTAGGTTGGGTACTTCGACAGAGCATACAGCAGGTCCATCTTCTCGTGACCCGGGAACCCCTGGCCCAGCACCTGGTCACCCGGCGGCCGGTGCGCGATATAGGGATCGACGATGGCGTGAACGCTGTGGATGTTCAGCTCACTTAAGTAGGGGATAACGCCAATGGGCTCGAGGGCCAGGCTGTCGTTGGGGCTGCGCCGGTAGCCATAGAAGAATTCGCCCAGCAGGGTGTAGCGCGCGACAAACCAGCGCTCGGTCTGCACGCCGCGGTAGGTTCCGTGCATAAACTCCGGCTGGCGGTACAAATGGGTCTCGATCGGTGTGGATTGCAGTACGGTGAAAAAGGCAGCGCCGGCCAGCAACACGGCCGCCACGCCGCGCCGGTGCACGGTGCCGGCATGGCGCAGCCAGTGATGCGAGGCTAGCCCCAACAACAGGTACAGCTGCGGCAGCAGCGGCACGAAAAAGCGATACATGGCCATGTAATCGCCGCCGACGGCTATGATGTAAAGAGCATAGACGGCGCTGATCAGTATGCAAATATAGACGGCCGCATTGGCCTGCAGATGCCAGCGTACCTGGCGCCAGCGCAGCCAACGCCGCGCCGCGCCCCCGCCGGCTTCCCAGGCTAACAGGCTCATTATCGGCACGAAGGGCAGCAGGTAGTGGAAGGCAAACAAGCCGGCGTACTTGGCGCCGCGTAGGTACTGGTACCAACTGCCCCCGGTTTTGGCATAGAAGGTATTGGGCAGGAGATAACCGAAGTAGTGGTAGCGCCAAAGAAAATAGGCCAGGAAGGGCAGGCCATAGATCAACAGCGTCAAGCCAAGCGGCCGCTGCCAGGCGCCGGTCTGGCCGATGGACAGGACGGCGCCGAACATGAACAACACCCCCAATACCAGGAAGCCCTCGGGTCGGGTGAGAGTTGCCAGCAGCAGCGCCATGAGGCTGCGCACGAGGTCGGCTGGCGTGCCAGACTGAAACCAATTGGCGCAGTAGAAGCAACCAGCCACGACGCACAGGGTAAACAGGCTCGTCTCCATGCCGCTGGCTGCCCAGGTGGCAAAAGGGCCGGCAATTGCCAAAAAGAACACGGGCAACAGGGCATGCGTCGGCGGCATGCGGAAATGCCGGGCTGCGAAGCGATAGACATACGCCAGTGTTCCGAGGCCGGCGATGACCCCGGCGACCTGACTGATTGGCACGACAACCAGTCCTAAGCGCAAGACCAGGGCGGCGAGCACCAACCACAGGAAGTTCGTGTAGCCCTCGACCGGCGCCTCGCCGATGTTCCAGACCAGGCCATGGCCCTGGGCCAGGTTGCGGGCAAAGCGGAAAGTGATGAAGGCATCCTCGGCCACCACGCTCAGCGCCGCGGCGTGCAGGATAAAAGCTGCCGCGATCAGGGTCGCCAAGAGCACTTCTCTGCGCAGGAATGCCCGCCAGGCGTATTGATGACCGACGACTGCGCCGGTCACTCGGGCGTTGCTGATGATGGCTTGTTCGTTTGCCGGCATTGGCTAGGCCTTGGGGGACGATTTGGCCGGTCGCCGATAGGCCTGCAGCCGGCGCATGGCCCGATAGAGGAGGTAGTAGACACTGTAAGCGTGATACAGATGCGACTGGGTGTAGCGCAGCTTTTCTTTGACATAGACCGGGTGCCGCTTGACTTGGCCCTTGCCGTGCCAGATCACGCCGTGTGGCTTGAGTCGGGTGTCGTGGAACTTGGCCGGCAGCGGCAGAAAACTGACTTCGTGGCGGGCGGCCAGGTAGGTCACGTAGAGCAGTTCCTGATCAACGTAAAAGCTTAGCCCGTATTCGGGCCGGAAGGCTGACAGCGGCTGGCCAGAGGCCATGTACTCGCGCAGCCGCTGAGCGTAGCTCTGGGCCAGGCGCACCCCAGCCTCGGATGGACTTACGGCGATAACCGCGTTGTTGAAGGTGGCGCCGTAGGATGTGCCCGCTGCGCCGATCTGCACGCGCTCCGGGCGATAGAGCACCATGAAGTCGCATTGCTCCAGCTCGCCGAACAGTTCCCTGAGTGAGCCGCGGACCAGTATGTCGGCGTCGAGATAAAGGGTAGGCTCGCCATATTGGATCAGCACCTGCGCGAGGGGGCCCGCCCGCGCGCAGCACATCCGGGCGTGCCAGTCCTGCGGGTCATAGGTCCAGGCGGCCCGCTCGATAATGAGATTGGGATGCCAACGCCGCAGGCGGCTGTCGGTGACCTGCTCGCCATTGACCAGGAACAAGTAAAACCGCTGCTCAGGCGCGTACCTGGCGCAGGATTTTATTAAGGCCTCACCCTCGGCCAGCAAGTAGCGTTCGTCGCAGGCGGTCAGGAGCATGGGGGTTTCCGCGCACGTCTCTAATCAGCGGCTGCCACGTAAGGCTGCAGCATGGGCAGCAGTTCCTCAGCGATCAACCGGTGGCCCGCCGGCGTTAGGTGTCCATCGATGGGGAAATGGAGCGGCTTGTTCGCCGCCTCGTAGGCGGCGGCGACCGGCGGTAGGAGGTTGGTGTAAGGAAGGCCGGCGTCTTCCAACAGAGCCGCGGTCGTCCGGTTGGGCAGCGACCAATCGAACTCGGTCTGGGTGCTGGCCCGCGTTAGCAGAGCGCGGCCATCTGGGGTGGCCTCCCAACGGCCGGGAACAATCACCACCTGAAAGCCCGCGCCGTCTTGGGCAGCCGACGCTTCCACTTCGGCGATGAGGGCTGCAGTAATGGCCCACGCTTGCTGCCACTCCGGCGAAGAGGCCTGTCGTACGGGGTCGTACAGCTCGGCCCACACGCCAATCTGGCGCAGCGCCTCGGGCGAGTACCCTGCCTCGCTGCCTGCTCTCAGCCCAGCGTAAGCTTCGCGCAGGAGAGATACCAGCCTGAAACGGTCGCCCAAATACGATGACCAGCCATCGCGGCGAATACTGGCTTCGGCGGCAGCATCGTAGCGCGCCCGCGCATTCTCAAGGTAGCTGCGGTCTTTGAGAACCAGCTCGCCGGAGTCGCTCAGGTAAAAGAAGGGCATGATCTCAGGCCGGCCGGCGCGCTCAACCTCCAGCGCATAGCTGTTGTTCTGCACGTCGTTCCCCGGAAAGATAACCAAGAGCACGAGATCAGGCGCAAAGCGGCGGGCGTGGCCTTCGTAGTACAGCCATTCCTGGGCGGTGCCGTAGCTGGCGGTGCCAAAATTCATGACTTCCACTTGCTGGGTGCTGCCCAGCGCTGCTTGTGCCCAGGCCGTCAACTGTTGTTCCAGCACGGCCGTGAACCGCTCGGCCTGTTCGACTTGAGAGGCCTCGACCATTGAGTCGCCCAGAACGGCGATCCGATAGCTGCCGGCCGGCTTCTGGAGGCTGCGCTCGACGTCCGGGTCGCCGTGCATATTGGTCGTAAACCAGACGCCGAACTCGTGGGCCTCATTCGTAAGCCAAATGCGCTGGCCGGGCGCATGCCGGAAGCCGACTTCTGGGTCCGGCTCGAACCGGGCCCGTCCGGGCGCGGGCACTAAGTAACGGGCCAGTCCCTCGGTGAGCACAAGGGCCGCCAACAAACCCAGGCCCATCAGCAGCAGGCGACTCGCTCCATCCCGCAGCCAGGGCCGCGCCGGAGTGTTGGCAACCGCAGGGGTCATCTGGCTGGGCGCGCTGTCACGGCCGGGTGTGCGTTTCGGCCAGCCAATCCGTGAAGATACCGGCCTCGGGTGCTGCTGCTTCACTCAGGGCCGTATCCAACCGAGTAAACAGGTCTGCCAGGCCCGCCACCGGCGTGATCTCAGCCGCCAGAGACAGGTATGGTCCTCCCTCATCTAGCCGGATGACCTCAAAACTGCGCGCTGCCGTGACGCCCTGGTTACCGCCGTAGTTGAATCTGAACAGCCAGGCCACGTACGCTAGCCATTCATCCGGTTGGGTGTAGCCGTCCACGGGCGCCGGCGTGTAGCCGCTTACAACAAAGTCAGGGGTCACCAGGTGCGTGTCGATGACGACGCAGGCGCCCTCCGGGATGGCATACGCGGCTGGCAGTGAGAGGCGCCGATGAAAGTAGCTGAGAGGGTACTTGCCCTGCCGCGTGCCGTCCGTACGGTCGAAGTAGTAGCGCAAGTGGTTCCATACGCGAAAGCTGGCCAGCACGGTGCAAGACCGTGGTGCGGCCTGCGAAAGCTCGGCCGCCTCCAGGTACGTATCGCCACGCGAGGTGTACAACGGCAGAATGCTGCCCGCAAAGTTCACGCCGCCCAGCACCAAAACGAGCCCCGCATTGGCGCCCAGCAGGACCATACGCCTGGAATGCGCTGTGCCCAAGCGGCCGCGCAGATCTTCGATGGCCAGGTAGGCCAGCAACAGGGTCGGAAAGACGGTGAGCAGAAACGGATGCTGGTAGTCGGGCAGCCACCACCAGAAGAACAGCCCATAACCGAGGAGCCAGAGCAGCAAAAAGACGCGGAAAGCGCGCCAGCGCGCTCCACGCACGCTTTGCCAAACGTGCCATAAGACCAGGCTGAGCAAACCCAGGCCGACGACGGCCTCCACCACTAAGCGCAGCCGTGATGGAACAAAGAAGTAATTCCAAACCAGGCTGTTCAGGGCTGTGCCCAACCCGGTTCCCAGGTTGCGGAGGTCGCCCCACTGGCTTGGACTGGCGTCGCACTGACCTCCGGAACACACTTGGGTGGTGTAGCTCAGACAGAAGCGCACAAAGTGGGCCAGCGACCAGGGCGCTCCGGTAGTCAGGAAGGCCGCCACGTAGCCGGCCAGGACGATGACGCCGGCCAACCCTACCACCGCACCGGCCAGGCGCCAGCCGCGCGGACCGGTGCGGCTTATTAGATAGTAGGTGAGTGGCAGGCAGAATAAGAGATTGGCCTGATGGTACAGCACGGCTAACGCCAGCAGGCCCGCCAGCACCAAAGCTGCTCGGCGCGACAGCGCCCCGGTGGGCCGAAGCAGCAACGCGACGGTTAGCAGGGCCAGGGCCCCGACGGCCGGCACATAGACGGTGGTCTGTGTCGCCAGTTCCCACATGCCGCGGGTGAACAGCAGCCAGCCGGCGCCGATCAGGCTGAGCCCCACGTGGCCTGTAAGCCTGTGCAGGCTGAGGTAGAAAAGGGCGACGGTGACGCCGGCCCAGGCAATGTTGTGGAGCTGGCCGGCCAGCACCGCGTCGCAGCGCGCACAGAACGGCGCCAGTACTGCGCCGATGAACCAGACCGCCGGGGTATACAGCAAATGATGGGGGTGGAAGAGATCCTGTCCTGATTTCGCGGAATACGCATACAAGAGGCTGTCGCCGGTTTGCTGCGCTGCCCGCGTGGCATACAGGAGCGCCAGCGCGAAAGCAGCCACTCCCCACGCGGCGATGGCCGACCGCGCGCCCGGCGCCGAGGCGCTGGCCAGCGCACGTCTCGGGCTGCCGGCCGTGGCCGCTTGGCTCAATCCAGCACAACCTTTCTCTTCGGCAGACTCGTCTGAAAGCCGTCCGGCTTCGTCACCAGGAAATTGCCCATGACCAGCATATCCATATCGCTGTAGGCAAAAGTGTGCAGGGCATTTTCGGGCGTATCGACGATGGGCTCGCCGCGCATATTGAACGAGGTGTTGAGCAGGACGGGCACCCCGGTGGCTTCACCGAACTTCTCGATGATGCGGTGATAGCGCGGGTTGTGTTCGCGGCGGACCGATTGCAGCCGCCCGGTGCCGTTATGGCACACCGCCTGGATACGGTCCTGTTTATCCTCCGCAACCGGCGAGACAATGAGCATGTAGCGCGGCGGGTATTGGCGCTGGAGGTTGGGGGAGGTGAAATACTCCTGGGCCCGTTCTTCCAGGACTACGGGCGCAAAAGGCCGGAAGAGCTCGCGAAACTTAATCTTCGCGTTCACGGCCTCCTTGATCGCCTCGTGGCGCGGGTCGGCGAGGATCGAGCGGTTGCCCAGCGCGCGCGGCCCCCACTCGAAGCGGCCCTGATACCAGCCGATGACACCGCCGGCCAACAGACTATCCACGGACCGGTCCAGCAGTTTCTCCTCGTCGTCCAGCTGCTCGCAGTGCAACCCCTTGGCGCGGATGGCGGTCGCCATCTGGGCTTCGCTATACTCAGCGCCCCAGTAAGCGTGCTCCATCACAAACCGCCGCGGTTTGCCCAGGACCACATGATAGGCATACAGGGCAGCGCCGAGGGCGCCGCCTGAGTCGCCGGCGGCCGGCTGGATATAGACATCGTCGAAGGGGCCCTCACGCACAATCCGGCCATTGGCGACGCTGTTCAGCGCCACGCCGCCCGCCATGACCAGGTGGCGGGACCCGGTGAGCTTGTGTGCGCAGCGCGCCATCTTGAGCATGGTCTCTTCCGTCACCACCTGGATGCTGGCGGCCAAGTCGGCGTAATGCTGGTTTTGCTCGGCCGTCTGGTCGTCCCAACCCGGGAAGTCCCGGCGAGGGTTGGTGCGGGGGGTATAAAAGGCCGACTCTTCTTTCCGCACCGGCCCGAAAAGGTCGATAAATTTTCTGCTAAAGGTGCGCTGGGTGGAATGGTGGAAGTCGAAATAGCGCATGTCGAGGTGAACGCCGCCCTCGTCGTCGATCTTGGCCACTTTTTCCACCAGGTCGGTATAGCGCGGTGTTCCATACGGCGCCATTCCCATGACCTTGTACTCGCCGCTGTTCACGCGAAAACCAAGGAAAGCGGTGAAGGCTGAATACAGCAGTCCGAGCGAGTGCGGAAAGCGGAGCTCGCGCACCAGGTCAATGCGATTTCGGCCTTGGCCCGACCAGTCTGCGGTGGCGTGCCCGATCGCGGCCGTCGTCCACTCGCCCACGCCGTCGACCGTCAGGACAGCCGCGTCTTCATAAGGCGAGGCGAACATGGCGCTGGCCGCATGCGCCAGGTGATGTTCCACAAACAGGATCCGCTCCGTGGGCACATTCAGGTGAGTCTGCAGCCGGCTCTTGATCCACAGCTTCTCATCGAACCAGGCCACCATGGCCTCGCGGAAAACCGGGTAGGACTTGGGGAAGGTGGCGAGACTGTTCAATAAGATGCGCTCGAACTTAAGGAGCGGCTTCTCATAGAACACCACATAATCCAAATCGGCGCCTTGAATGCCCGCAGTGTCCAGGCAGTACTGGATGGCGTTTTTCGGAAAGCTGCTGTCGTGCTTTTTGCGGGTGAAGCGCTCTTCTTCGGCCGCTGCCACCAGCAGGCCGTCGACCAGCAGCGCCGCGGCGGCATCATGGTAGTAACAGGCAATCCCGAGGATACGCATATTAGGCCTGCCTCTGGGCGGTATTCAGGGTCTCTACCGGTGTTTCGCGTGCTTGCCACAAACTGGCTGGCACGGACTTAATGCCCAGCCGATCGGACAATAACGAGGTGCCAACGCCGAAGGGTACAAACACTGTGAAATAAAAAACGGTCAGCACGAGGCGGGCAACCAAATTGCCCATGAAACGCCCCAATGACTTCCATGCGTGCCATATGCGACGCAGCATAGCGGCCTCCCACCGAACGTCTGCGGCTGGCGGTTGCCCGGTAAGTGGGGCGGCCAGCGCCGGCTTTTGACTTAGAACAGCGTGTAGATGAAGGGTGCGATGCCGGAGGCATTGGCAAATATGAGCAGTAGGCCAAAGCCCAGCAGGATGATGATCATTGGCATCAGCCACCACAGTTTGCGTGCCCACAGAAAGGCGAGCACTTCGCCGGCCACGCCTAGATTCGTGAACATGCCGCGGAAAAATTTGACCATTGTCCTGGACCTCCCTGACGACGGTATTGGGCCTGGATCGGGCCGTTAGCACACTTGGCACGGGCTTATTGGATTGTGTTTGTCGGCTGGTGGAACGGTTGCGGGGCGTGCTCCGCTCTTTCGACAATGGCTCGCCAGGAGGCCGTGGTATGGGCCAGGCCAGGCTACTCAAGGTCGGGGGCAAACAGGCGAGGTGCAGCGCGCCGGCCGAGACGAACAGGCGGGCGAGCGACGCTGGGCCACAAACCGGCCACTGCAACCAGGCGCCGTGCTGGTCGATAAGCGCTCGCCCTTACGAAGCGGCAGTCGCCTTCGCCAGAATAGCGAATACGTCGGACCACTCTCTGGCGGGCATAGGGCGCTGCACCAGCGCGAGCCGCCCAAGCGCACGTTTCCGCTATAGTTTGATGGATGAAATGGCTCGTAAGCCGCTTTGAGCGCTGAGGCCCCGACGTTCTAGGCCCCGGCTCTACAGAAATCCCCGGGAGATGCGACGCGTTCAGCCAGGGGGCAGCTGCTTAAAGCCAAACAGATTGCTATAGTACAGCATTTTCCCAAAAGTCAAGCACTCTCAAACTAAACTATAACTCACCTACAGTTGCGCTGGATGGGAATTTTGTGGCGCTTGCTAAGCTCTATCCTTAGGCTCGGCTCATGCCGTACGGGATGCCGGTCCGCACTGATCACGGCGCAGCTCGTCCAGGTCGGGTACGGTCAGACTAGGGACATCCTGGACATTCTCACGCCGCAAGACTTTGAAGATAGTCAGAGCAAGGATCTTTAGGTCCAGCGCCAGGCTTAGGTGCTGCACGTACCAAACATCTAGGACGAAGCGCTCGTCCCACGGCAAGTCATTGCGCCCTTTGACTTGCGCCCAGCCGGTAATGCCTGGACGTACCTCAAACCGCAGCCGCTCCTCCGGCGTGAAGTACGGCAGGTAGCGCATCAGCAAGGGCCGGGGTCCTACCAAGCTCATTTCGCCGCGCAGGACGTTCACCAGCTCGGGCAACTCGTCCAGGCTGGTCCGCCGCAGCAGCTTTCCGAAGGGCGTCAGCCGCTCCACATCGGGCAGCAAGCCGCCTTCCCGATTGCGCGCGTCGGTCATCGTACGGAACTTCAGGATCGTAAATGGGCGGTCGTGCCAGCCGGGACGCTCCTGCCGGAACAGGCTGGGGCGGCCCAGCCGCCGCTGCACAACCCAGGCTAGCACAGCCATGGCCGGCCCGAGCACGCACAGCAAGGCGGCGGCGGCGACAATATCCAGCCAGCGTTTACCGCGCCGGCGATACCAATCAGCAAACACTGACCTCGGCCTCCCGCGCCTCATCCTCGCCGGCTCACCGGTCATACACCGGCTTCAGCCCGTCAGCGGCGGGGGCTGCCATCCCTTTCGCCGCGAGCAACCGTTCGTATTCGGACTTTACCCGGCCGAACACTTGCTGCTCGTCAAAGCGCGCCAGCGCCATCTGGTGGCCGGCTTCGCCCATCGTCCGGGCCAGCGCTGGGTTCTGCAACACGGTGAGGATAGCTTGGGCCAACGCCGGCACATCGCCGCGCGGCACCAACAGACCGTTGCGGCCATGTTCGACCACCTCGCGGCACCCCCGCACATCCGTGGCCACGGTGGGCACGCCCATGAAGGAGGCTTCCATCGGTGTGCGCGGATAGCCCTCGCGATGGGAGGGCAGAACCAGCACATCCATCAGGGCATAGAGCTCCGGCATGTCGTGACGACGGCCGGTGAAGATACACGCCTCGGCGATGCCGTAGGCGCGCGCGGTATCTGGTGTGATGGCGTCGGGCTTATCATAGTCGGTCGGGCCCACGATGAGAAAGCGGACACCCGGCACCTGGCTGACAAGGCTGCAGGCCGCCGCCAGGAATTCGAGCAGGCCTTTCTCGGCCACCAGCCGCCCAACGAAACCGACCACCGGCATGTCGGCCGTCAGCCCAAGCTCGGCCCGTTTCTGAGGTCGCCAGGTTGTCTCGCGCCGCGCCGGCTCGAAGGCCTTCAGGTCAAACCCGTTGCCCAGAAACCTGATCTTGCTCGGCGCGCAGATCCCTTCGCGCAAGGCGGTATCGATATCTTCTTGGTTCTGCGAGAGGATGCTGTCGGAGCAGCGCGCGGCGATCTTTTCGATTGCAATATAGAAGCGCCGCCAGTGCGGGGCCATGTGCTCGTGGAAATAGAAACCGTGCACTGTATTGACAATGATCGGGGTTCTGGCCAGGCGCGCCGCCAGTTGGCCCAGGAGCCCGGCTTTCGGCGTGTGGGTGTGCACGATGGTAAATTGCTCGCGGCGCATGACGCCGTAAAGCCGCAGGAGCGCTGCGAGGTCGGCCAGGGGCGTGAAGGTGCGAGTCATGGGCACCGGGATATAGCGGATGCCGGCCGCCTGAACGATAGGCACTTCCGGCCCGGGCGCCGAGATGCCGCTCACAACGTAGCCCGCCTGTTGCAGGCTGAGCATCTGGTTTAGCAGCATGTAGCGCAGCGACATATCGACGGTGGCCACATGCACGACTTTCACGACCATTGCGTCGGTCCCTTAGCGTGAGGCTGCCCCGGCCTCGGTCAGCAACTCACGATAGATGCCTTCATAGCGGTCGATGACCAGTGTCAAATCAGCCTGCTCGATGACCCGCTGCCGGGCGTGAGCCCCCATCGCCGGCCATCGGCTGCGTGACCGGATGAGCGCCAGCAATTTGTCAGCGAGATCGGCTTCGTCTTCGGGTTTGTGGAGGAGGCCGCTGCGGTCGTGCTCGATCACGTCCGGCGCGCCGCCGACGGCCGCCGCCGCCACCGGCAGCTCGCAGGCCATGGCTTCCAGTAGCGCGTTGGAAAGTCCTTCGGTCCGGGAGGGGAGCACGAATAGATCCGCGGCCCAATAGTAATCCCGAATGCCGGGTCTTTCGCCCAACATATGCACTGAGGCGCTCACGCACAGGGAGGCGCTCATCTGCTGCAGCTGGGCGCGCGCCGGGCCATCGCCGACCACGACCAAGACTGCCTTTTGCCGGATTGCATCCGGGAGGCGCGCCCAGGCGGCCAGCAGTATGTCGACGCCTTTCAACGGCTCCAGGCGGCCCACATAGAGCACGACCGTCTTGTCGGCCGCGAGCCCCAGTTCGGCTCGCAGCTTCGGCTTCTGCCCGGGAGGCACAGGCTGAAAATGGCGCGTGTCTACGCCGTTGGGAAGGCGGACGAGACGCCTGGCCGGCACCCCGAGCGCGCGCACCAACTGTTCGACTTCTGCGTTGACGACGACAACGCGGTCTGCCAGGCGCAGCAGGGTTAGAAACTGCCAGCGCGCGAGGGCCGACGTCAGCAGAAGCCGGTAAGGGCCGCTGCCAGTGCGCAGCTTGATAAGGCACCGGCCGCCCAGCAGGTGGCGGGCGGCAATGGCCAGCCAGGCCGCGGCGCCGATATCATGCGCATGGTAGATATGGCCCGGTCGATGGCGAAAGAGGTGGCTCAGGCCCGCCAGCACATACAGCAGCGAACCCAGCCCTCGCCGGCCGCGGCTGTAGACCCGCGCGACCGGAATACCCTCGAGCATTGCCTCGGCCGGCAATCCCTGGGCATGGGCATAGCTGTGCCGCCGGGTCAGCACCCGCACCGACCAATTGGCGGCGATCAGCGCTTGGGACAAGACGCGCACCTGATTTTGGGCGCCCCCGACGACCGGGTAATATGTTGGGATGATCATCCACGCTGTCGGCGTCATACCGGCGTCCAGCGATACGCGGGGAAATACCCGGCGGGCTCAATCGGGCGCTGATAATGAGCTGACCACGCCTGGTTTAGCGCGGCATAGACGTGGGGCAGGTGTACTTGTCGGTAGACTTGGAAAGTGGCACTCAGCGGCGAGAAGCTGGCCTTGAAACGAAAAATACTATCATTCGGCTGGTAACCGCCGCCCAAGATCAGCCGCTGCTTGCCCTGCTGCTGAGCCCAGCCGATCGTAGCACGGATGACGGCATTCGTCGGGCGCAGGTGCTGGAAGGCGTAGTCGGCGCCGCCCAGGTAGGAATAGACGTCGGTATCATCGTGCAGGTACAGGGTTCCGGCCACCACCTGGCCCTCGTAGGCCGCCAGCACGAACCGGGCATTCGCCGGCATGCTCGCGAAAATGGCGGCAAAGTATTCCAGGGGGAAGTAATAGCGCGCCTGTGCTTGGTTGCGGTCCATGGTTTGAGTATAGAGACGATGAAACTGTCCAATCTCCGCCAGGCTCTCCGCTGCCCATACCCGCACGCCAGCTGCCTCGGCCCGCTTGATATTCTTGCGGCAGGCATAGGTGAACGACTCGGTCTGTAAGCGCTCCTCGGGCCAGTTCAAATCTACGTATACGATCTGGCGGTTCGGCGACACCGCGCCCGGCTCATGGAGTTCAGGCGTCCAGTGCCAGGGGTGGAGGTGGGCGAATTCAGAGATGATGCGCTCTTGACGGCAGAAGTCTGCCAAGCAACGGCGGAAGTGCTCTGCCGCCCTGGCGGTGATGGGTTGCGACGCCAGGGGGCCGGTATATTCCGGCGACAAGCTGTCCCACCCGTCCGGCCGCCGACCGGCTGTGAAGGGCAACGTGGCGGTGGTACGCAGCAGCAGGGGATAGGTGACAGTGGTCTCCTCCAGCCGGAACACAAATAGGCGGGGACTGTAGCCGAGGTACTGCTCCGCGATGGTCGCCATCTCCAGGCTGCCAAAAACACTCCGGCCGGCTGGCAGGCAGGAGCGCCAAAGGCTTCGATCGCTTGTCCCCAGCACGGTCACGGTGCTCGGGCTATAGCTCAAATAAGCGTTGTCATCCGTGGCAGCCATTAGAGGCCCTTTGGCGGGCGAGGCGCGTTGTTAAGCGCTCTCGCTCGTAGCAAATCGTCGGCCGCAGTCCAGGCCCAAGCTTTGACTGAGCTCGCCTGACGCCATTGGCGATTGACCGTCCAAAGAAAAATCGCAAAGGATCAGATCCCGGGTCGCGGTGGCCACGCGCAGTGGTTCGGGCGCCTGCGCGGTGATGGTGCCGGGCTGGGCGCGCGAGGGCTGATCGCTTTCGCGGACACGCCAGACGCGCACCTTGTGACTGTCGAAGTTGGTCCAGGCGCCGGGTCGGGGGAACAGGCCGCGGACGAGGCAATCAATTTCCCAAGCACTGCGCTCCCAGCGAATCTGCGTGGCCAGTTCGCTCGGGTAGCCAAAGTAGCTTGCGGCCTGCTCGTCCTGTGGGACTCGTTTCACCGTACCGGTCTGGAGCTGGCTGAGGGTCTCAACCAAGAGTTCGGCGCCGGTTGCCCCGAGCTTGTCGAACAAGCTGCCGCCGGTATCGTCCTCTTGGATGAGAACAGTCCGTTGGGCCAGGATATCGCCGTCGTCTAGTCGGGGCGACATAAGGTGAACGGTGACGCCGGTCATGGCTTCGCCTCGCATGATCACCCATTTATGAGGATTCGGGCCACGATACTGCGGCAAGAGTGATCCGTGCACATTGATCGTGCCCAGCCGCGGAATGTCAAGGATTGCTTTGGGGATTACTAGGTGGTAGCCGGCCACCACAATCAGATCAGGCTCTAATTTCGCCAACTTCTGGATGAACGGCTGTTCCCGGGGCGAGACTGGCGCCAGGACAGGCTGCCCATGGCTTAAGGCCCATTCGCCGACCGGCTGCCGGTCGGTTTCCGTGGCTGGTTTTGTCACGACGGCAACGATATGAAAGCCATGCGCACAAACGCGCTCAAGGCAAGCCAGTCCGTGGCCGTATATCCCAAAAAAAGTGATTCGCATGGCGCCTGCGAAAAGGGGCTATTGACACTAAGGTCCTGTACAACCTGGGTACCAGCAAGAATAGCTCAAAAAGGGAGTGCTGTAAATTGGAGTCGTGCGCTGCCTGGATCCTGACACCTTATTCATGTCGGCGTTTTGCCAGCCTTCCAGGGCCGCTCGATCGGACGAACCCTATGAGACCAGTTTGTCGCGTAAGGCCAAGAACGCGGCTTTCAGCAACTGTCATTGAATGTAGGCGCCCGAAACCAGCCAATTGTGCAGTGGTACCAGCGGCGCGACTTGGTGGTACGAAGCGGAGCTGCGCCCAGCCGCGCTACGGACAGTGACCGGTGCTGGTGGCGTGCCGTTGCTGGATTGGGAGGTGGCGGAAGCCTGGTAGGCCGCCTATGGCTTTTTGACGTTTCGACTGATCAATAGTGATAGAATCTGAGCCATAGGGCGGCTAGCAGTTTGTCGGAGAGAAAGGCCAGCAGGCGGCTGAACGGTGTGAAGGCATTAAGATGAAACGTCAAGTTTGCGGCTCTGCTGAGCTCGAAGGGCCGGTTGGGGTGTCTGGCGGGCAGGGCGCGGTGGTCATTTCCGAGCACCAGGCGTGCCAAAGCCGCCCCTCAGGCCGGCCACAGCGTGTGCAAGCGTTTCAGATTGAACGCCAGACACACCAAACACCATTCGCCGGCGGCGGCGGCCAGACCGCGCAGCGAGAATTGGCGGAAACCCAGGACTTCCTTGATCAGGCCGATCACCGGCTCGACGGTGCACTTGCGCAAGCGGTAAATGTCCCGGCCGATCGCGGTTTGCAGTTGGTAGGCCATCTTGGCTTTGGGGCTGGCGTCGGCGGGCGGCGGGGTGGGTTGTTCGGCAAAGAACGCTTGCCAGTTCTGATGGTGCGGCTCGCGACCGGTGGCAATGTAGGGCCGAATGTCGTGCTGTTCACAGTTGGCGATATTGGCCACACTGAAGTAGCCGTGGTCCAGCGCCACGGCGTGCGGGGTGCCGAGTTCGGGCGGAATGGCGTCCAAGGTGGGTGCGGCTTCGCCGTAGTCGTTCGGGTGATTGGAGAGCGTGTGGGCCACGATGAACAGGCTGTCCTGCGCCACGGCCACCTGGCAGTTGTAGTGCTGGTCGTAGCCGTCATCGGTGCTATTCTTCACACCGCACCTGCGGTGGGTGCAGGTGTGATGCGCGCGTCAGGGTCGGTGAAATTGCGCGTAGCGTGGTCTTTGTCCCGCGGCCCTGGCTCGGGTGGCTTGGGCGTGCACCCGCGACGCTGCTTGCGGCGGGCTTTCTCTTCGTGCGCGCGCAGCTTGGCGTCATACTCGGCTTTTTCCGCCTGATAGCGTTCCTGGGCGCGGGCTGCCAGCACGGCTTTGGCCTGGGCCAGGTTGACCAGGCGCGCTTCCCGCAGCGCGACTTCATCGCTAATGACCAGCCCGGCCGGCAGCGCGTGTTCGCCCTGATCCACCTGCTCTCCCAGCGTCAGCAGGGCCTGTACGCGCGCAGCGTGGCGCAGTTGGGCTTCCAACTCGATCAGCCGCTGGTAGCTGACGGCCTGGCTCTTGGACGCGTCGGCGTGGAGCTTGGTGCCATCCAGGCTCAGATTGCCCAGCTTCAAGATGCCGGCCGCTCGGGCCAGCAGCAGGCTTTGGACAAACAGCTCCTGGATCTCGCCCAGAAACGTCTTGCGAAAATGGGCCAAGGTGTCGTGATCGGGGTGCAGGTTGCCGGCGATGAACCGAAACGGCAGACTTTCGTGGGTCGCCTTCTCGATCTTACGGGAACTGAACACGCCCGTGGCGTAGCCGTAAAACAGCAGGCCGAGCAGAATCTCGGGCGCGAACGGCTCGCCCCCCACCGGGGCGTAGCGGGCATACACCGCGCTCAGGTCCAGTTGGGCGATCACATCCACCACGAAGCGCGCCAGGTGGCTCGCCGGCAATGCTTCCTCCAACGTGATCGACAACTTCAGCGTTTCGGTATAGTTGGCGGTCTTGAATTTGCGTGGCATGCCGTTAGTATACGCTCAACCGAGCGGTGCTCTCCGACAAACTGCTAGTAGCGTCTTGGCCCAAGCTCCGTCATGATAGGGTGGCCGGATGATTGGCCGCCGCTACTCCTCCAAGCGCAATCGTATTCGAGCTTGACAGGTGCTGCTCAGCCGATGTAGCTTTACAGCTTGGAGTAAATAGCGGAGAGGGGGCAGCAATCACGCCGGACGATCGCATGTTATGCAAACATTGAAATTGAAAATACTCGCCGGTGGCCTGTTGTTTGCTGTTCTTCTGGGTATCTACGCGGCCATTGTCCCGCTGGGCGAACCGCAGGTTGTCGCTCCCAGCCAGGTGACTGGGCCTCCAACTCTCGCCGCACCAACGCCAGCTTTGCTACAGGGCGCAGTGCCTTTCAAGGTTGCTATTCTCAGCGACAGCGAATCCAATCAGAATTGGGATGACGTGGCGCGCTTGATCAAGGCCGAAGGGGCGCAGTTTGTAACCGAACAGGGTGATTTTTTCGAGGGCGGCAACATTTACACCGGTCAGTCGAACACCTTCTGGGACTGGGCCAGTGGCCGTTATGATCCGGCGCACTGTGCCGGTTCAGCGGAACCCTGCGCCGTCAATTTTAGCCGCAGCGAATGCCGGAGCATGGCGCCCATTGGTTGGCGTTGCATCCTAGGCGACGAAGCGTCCGGCTTGTTTCCATTCTTTGGCGCGGCGGATTCAAATACGCTGAAACCGAATATGGCGCGTCTGTTCCTCAACCAGCTCGATTGGCTGGAGAACCAGGCGCAAGCGGCGTGGCGTGGCTGCATCACCGATCCCGCCTACGATGCGCGGGGTGTCCGACCGCTGACCAGCGCCGCGCCATGCAAGCTCGATGACGGCAGCGATATGGGGAATTACTGGATTTTCATGGAAGCGCCACAAATCAGTTTTGTGTTTCAGAACACCATACCCAACGTGGCGTGGGCGACGCAGGCCTTCGCGGACATCGAACAGCGGCATGGCGCCTCGCACTGGAAGCTCTGCCTGTGGCACGGCAACCATATTGATTTCAATGTCGGCAATAAGGGGCAGCAAGTGGGCTCGAGTCGCTCGCTGCCCTACCCGATGTACCGCAATTGTATCGAGCAGGGCGCCCTCATCTTTAACGGCAACAACCACGAGTACTCGCGCACTTGTGTTCTCACCGATCTGGGGGACTACAATGTAGATGGTCCGTCCTCGGCCAACGCCAACCGCATCGATCGGAATCCGGCCAGCGCCACCTACGAAGACCATGGACAGCTCTGTGCCGGCGCCGGGCTCACCAATGCCCAGGTCGATGCTAGCCCGGTCGAGCAAATCGAAATCGGCCCCGGCCGATCGTTTGTCTCCGTTACCGGCATCGCGGGGCACGACGTTCGCGATTACATTGCCAGCAACACCAGCAGCGTGGAGCCACAGGACCTCTATCGGCACGATGGCGATGGCTGGTGGGCCACCATTTACGCCGTGGGGCGCTACTGCCGGCAGAACTGCACCAGCGCCGACCTGCACACGCAGAACCACAGCATCGACCGGGCACCGGTCTTCCCTAATGCAATCGTGATCCCCCAGTTCGAGGGCGATCCGGCGTTCTGCGACCGCCTGGCGCAGGCGGCCGGGGCGCTGTTTATCACCTTCAACGACCAGGGCGACCCCTTCCGGGCCTACGGCTATTTCAAGACCGCCGACATCCCGGTTGGGACGAAAAACTGCCCGGCCGGTTCCCCCAGCCGTATCCTTGACGAATATGTGATTACGTACAAGCCCTAGACAGCCCCTCAGCCAAACCTGTGCTCAAGGTTGAACCTGCGGGTAAGTATAGAAGGTGGGATTACAGGGGACGAGCGGGGTGGGTTGGCCATGGCGCGTCTTCCACTCGGCGACGGCATTGGTCCAGACGCATTCATGCTTGGTGAAGCGAAAACACTTGTCAGTGGGATCGGCCGTGTCGGTATTGGGCAGTTCCTGCAGTGCCTCGCGCGTCTGCGACTTGATAGTGGGTGGTGGGTAGTTGCCCTGGCCAAGCCAGACAAAGGTATTGTTCGAGCAGGAGGCTAGTTTTAACCGGCCGTAGACGGGATCGTTGGCAATCTGGACCCCATATCCATGGATATTGTTGGGATCGCCCCGGACGGTCGTCTCGGCTCTGATCGTAACGCCGTGGAAGGCAAAGCGCGGACCGTTGGTGATGTCTTTGATCAGGACATTGTTCGCGTAGATGGGTTGGGAATCGGCCGTGTAGCCATACAGGAGCGGCTTCATGTAGATGAGGGTATCCTGCACGGTCCAGGTGTTGTGCGCCCAGTTGTGGTTGGCAATACAGCTGTTGTCGGGCGTGGCGCTCAGCCCAGTGAAACAGCCATCGAGAAATGAGTCTTCGATCGTGCCGGCCAGGCCAAAATCATTCTGCACACAATCATCGTGCATGTTTTGGATGTGGACGTCGCGCAGAATAAAGTCTTGGGCCGTGGACTTCAAGACACACTGGGTACCATTCGTGTAGCGGTTGTAAAGACGGATGCCATCCCCGCTGTGCGAAAGAAAGGCGTTCTCGAGCAGGAAGTTTTCAATGGAGGCGCCCAGGGTCGCCATGCTGTGGAACATGTCCCAGATGATCAGGTTAGGCGAGGGGGCGGGATAGGGCCGCGTGCCGACGATTGTGATGCCCGCCAGGCATGAATCTGCGCCGCCATCGATGTAGAACGGTTGGTTGTGGTGAGTGTCCCAGCGAGCGTTGGTAAAATCAAAAACGTAGCCGCTGGTCAAATTCTTCCATGTTTCACCTGATTGCCCCCAAATGGATTCAGCCGGGATATCATCAAAGAGAAGGCCGTTGTAATTGCCGGACACCGTGAGGCGCCTGCCGGTTGGCCACGCCGCGACTGGGCGCGCGAGGCAACTGCTACCGCCGTGACTGGCAATGAACGGCAAGAAGACGCCGTTCTCCGAGCTGCTTTGGGCCGCAGACCATGCCCCATCTTCGTTCATGCGATGGCTGGTCGCCAGGCTTCCGGCCATCTGGCGGCCCTCAGCGGGCTGCGTCGCTGATACGGTGCTGGGTAGGTGGCTGCTGGCAACGCCCAGCATGACGGCCAGGGCGAAGCGAAGCGGGAGGAAAAAGAGTTTGCGTATTGGCATGCGGTTCGTAAGCGGCGCCAGTTTCCAGTCTAGGATCATGGCGGGCGGGGCGCAATGGGACTATAGGCCTGTGCCCCCCCAAAAGGCCGGAAATTCCGCCAAAAAGAATCGTTTGCACCCGCTCGCGTTTATATTGCGTCGTGGGTAAGTGCCACCTCGGCCACGGGTGCTAGCGATAAAGGAAGAGAGTAGTCACCATGGCCGTCTCCGAGGCGGTGGAGGCGGCCGCCACCAGCGGCGGCGCCAAGAAGTACTCGCTCGGCTCGGTGCTGGGCCACCTGCTGACCGAAGGACCAGAGCGTGCTGGGCCTGCAAGCGCTGCATCAGATGGAGATGGCGGGTGATTACCCCGACATCGTCAACGGCTGCGCGGGCGGGGGCAGCAACTTTACGCGCTTTGCCTACCCGTTCCTGTGGAAGAATTTCACCGAGGGTAAGCCCATCCGGGTGCTGGCCGCCGAGCCGGCCTCCTGCCCGAGCATGACGCGCGGCAAGTACCTGTTTGACTACGGGGACACGGCCGGCACGGCGCCGATCGGGAAGATGCACACCCTCGGGCACACCTTGTCATCGAGGTCGAGCGCGCTGTCGTTGGTCAGGTCGCACAACGCTTGCTCAGCGCCCAGTGGATCAGGGCTTAGACCGCTCAGGGCAACGTCTGGCGGAGGGCGTCCAAGCCAGGCTCACGACGGCCTTGTGCCCGCTGCCGCACCCTCACGAACCCCATCCTCTGGTATCTGAGTAACGTGACGGCGCGTGGTGGCGATTTGGTCGAGGGCGGTATAGAAATACGGCTGGGCCAGGGGTTGCCAGTCCTGGCCCAGCCGCGCCGGCGTTCCTTACCCGCCGGCCTCACTCCCGGTCGGCCTGCGACCGACCGGGTCATCCGGCGCCCTTACCAGCGGCTCGCGCGCTGGAGCGGTGTGCGCCGAAAAGCACTTCTGCCAGCCCAAACACAGCCTCCGTGGCCAGCGGGGTCGTGAGCCGAAACCGCAGTACATAGTCGTGCCTAGCAATTGTTCAGGCCCCCGTTCTTCGTCTAGGCCTCTCGCCCGGCCAAATGGGCGCCTCGCGCCTTATGTTGGCCCACTCCCGTGCTGGTTGTGATACAGTTATTCACGGCCGGTGCGAGTCCGATGGAACCGCCGCGGCCGGCAGAGCGGCCGACTCACAGATTAGATGGCCTTTGCGTTGTGGTTGCCGAGGGAGGCCGCTGTGTCAAAAAAACGGTAGTGTCCCTTTATCAGGTCCAAGGCTGTTTACCAGAGACTCTTGGGCGGTACACGAAAGCTCAACAATTCATCTATCGTCCACACATGATCCGTAAGACCAGCGGCCATGGCTGGGGTCACCGGACGCCATTTCTTGGGAGAGCCGTTGCCGTTCTTGGTTGGGATTGGGTGCGGCAATGGCTGTCGTAAACCTCGATGCGGACGACAGAAATGATAGTAAGCAAAGGCCAACTCAAGCTGATGTTTCAGATAGGTGCGTTTTTTGGAGAAGGCATTGACCTTACGCCCTAATCGCCGCGAGTGCTGGCGCATCGTTAAGTTGTTGCGTTCCACACCGTACGTATTAATCGTGTGGCTGACCGGCGAAGTTTTCAAGAACCGGGCGAGTTGTTCTTCTGTTCCATAGACCAAACGCGTAGACACCTGGACCACCCGACTGCCTTCGCGTTCTTTGATGACCACCGCGTAACACAGTGCGGCGGGTGGGCGTTGGCGCGGAGCCGGCCAACGCCCACGTGTCCCGCAGCGAGGCGGGGTATACCACGCGCCATACGCGGCCAACAAGGCGTCGGCATAGTGCGGGAGGTTGTCACTCGTAAAGAACGGAATAGGCTCATCCAGCCTGTTTTTCAGGGTGTTTATGAACTTCTTGGCGTCGCCCAGTGTCCGTCTCCCAACGCGCCAGGCGGGGACCAGTTTGCAAACCGAATCGAACGCCGTCCAAATCCAGGCATCGCCATAGCGCCCCGCCAACTTTTCGAGCACAGTCAGATGCTTCTCCTTTTTGTATACGAAGGTCCACAGTTCATCCAACTGACATTCGCTGAGATGCAAGTGCCGAAAGAAATACTCTCGGACTCGTTGACAATGAAGACCCAGACGCGGCAACCAGTGACAAACCGTATCCTTGTCGCCCGCCATCAGGCGGGCGGTCGCTCGAATCGAAACCCCCTCGGCCAAATGGCGGACGCCCTTCCGATAAACACCTTCCGGCATCCGAATCCCCGCGTACGCCGTGCCAGTACGTGCAAACACCAATTGTCTGCAAGCTCTACACTCAAAACGTGGAGAGTGATTATGGCTTCCGCGTGGGCGCAGTTCAGCCAGAGAACCACTTTGTCCATACCGAGAGCAAGACCGATTCCGACAATAACAGGTGCCTGTATCCATTCCCATGGCTGCTTGATGCATCTTGCATCAAGGTAACCACGTCGCGCCTCGACCCACAAATGGTCAAAAATGGCTTGGACCTGTTAGAGGGACACTACCCCAAATTCCAT
>CAYUYN010000004.1:29097-45478 GCA_964449185.1 uncultured Anaerolineales bacterium
GTGGCAGACCAAGAAGCTACTACGCGCCGTGTGACTTGATGCGTGGCAGCGCATGCCAGGCAAATGTCCCCGCCGCGAGGGCCTCGGCCGTCCTTCCCGCCAGGCTGATGGCGGCCTCCACGGCGTCCGGCGCGGGCAGCCAAGGCGCCACACAAACGGCGAAGAGGCCGCCATTCAGCAGGCCATAGGACAGCCACACGGGCCATGCGGCGCCGCGCGGCGCGCCCGTCTTGTGGCGGGGGAGTATCCAATAGGCCATGCCCAGCGCCAGGTTGAGCGTCCAGCCGAGCAGCAGAAGCTCGATGTGGGCCGGCAGCAGGCGCCACAGCGCGGGGTGCAGGGGCAGGCCTTTGTGGAAGAGCAGCAGGGCGCCCACGGTGAAGCCCGCCGCCAGGTGCAGCAGGGCCGTACGCACATACCACACGCTGAGCCGGGGCACCTTACCGCTCCTTTACGCGCGGCCAGGTATTGAACACAAACGCCATCCCTGCCAGCCACTGCAGCACAGCCGCGACCGCCAGCAGCGCGCCCGGCAGCGGGCCGGGCTTCAGGCTTTGCCAGGGCTCGGCCGCCGCCCGCAGGAGCAGGCCGGCGTTCAACAGCCAATAGCACGCCCAGCCCAGTCGCTCGCTCCCGCGCGGCTGCGCCAGCGACTGTTTCGGAAACATCCAAAAGACCACACCGAAAATCATCTGGCTGACCCAGCCCACCATTAGCAGGTGAAAGTACACCGGCCCGAGCGCGGTGAGACCGGCCGGCAGCGGCACGACAGCACGGGCCGCAAGCAGCACGCCGAGCAGGAGCGCGACGATGAAGTAAAGCAAGGCGGTCCGGAGGTGCCAGCGGGTCAGGCGGGGCATACGGGGCGCCTAGCGCACGGCCCGGCCGAGCCGCTTCAGTATCGCCCGCTTGAGCGCCCGCCGCAGGTACGTCCGTCGGTGGAGGGTGGCGCGGATAATCCAACGGTCGGAGCCGGTGTTTTCGAAGCCATGCTCCACGCCGGCCGGCACAAACACGCTGGTGCCCGGCCCAGCCGCGTGGGGTTGGCCGTCGAGCCAAAGGGTACCCGTGCCGTTGATCACATCGAACACCTCGTGCTCGTGCGCGTGGCGATGGCGCGGCAGCACCTGCCCAGGCAAAAAGCCCAGGAGGCAGCCGGAGAAATCTTCCTCGGCGAACTGGGGCACATTGGTCAACGGCAACTCGTCGAAGCGAGCCTGGTCGTGCGCCTGGCTGATCTTATGGCGGTTAGGCATGTTGTCCTTTCATGCGCTGCCGGTCGCGCGCGGCGCCCGCGACCGCGGCGGCGCTGCTGGCAACAAACAACAGGATGGCGGCCACGTTGAGCAGGCCGCCCCACTGGCGCCCAGCCGGCCACAGGGCCAGGTCGCCGGCCACGCGCAGCACCAGCGCCGCGTGCAGCAGCACCAGGTGCAGGTAGAAGCGCGGGTGGTAGGGCAGGGCGCGGCCGGTGACCGCCGGCAGGATGAGCGGGGCGTGCCCGAAGACCATCGAGAAGACGTAGCCGACCAACACGCTGTGCAGCATGGCATCGTACCATGGGCCGCCGCCAAAGCGGGCCGCTTCCAGCACCCACAACACGCCCGCAAACGCCAGCCAGGCATAGCCCGGCAGCAGGCACAGCGCAATGAAGCGCGTCAGGCCGGCCTGGCGCACGGTGCGGCGCGCGAGATCGAAACGCAAGAGCCAGCCTCATTGGGCCAGGTGCGGCATCACCTCTTCCGCAAACACCTGCATCTGGTCGAGCAGTTCGCTCACGCTGTCCGCGCAGAAGTAGGTGCCGCACAGGTGCTTGACGCCGGCCGCGTCGAAGCGCCGGGCCTTCTCGATCACTTCCTGCGCCGTGCCGACCAGGTTCGTGTCTTCATACCGGGTGCCGGTCTGCTCCTTGAGCGTTGAGCCACTCAGCGACACCAGGTGCTGATACATCTGGCTGCTGCGGAAACGCGCCAAGGCCTGCTCGTGCGTGGGACCCACGTAGGCAATCAGCTGCATGGCCACATCCATCTCGTCCCAGTCGCGTCCCTGCTCGGCCACCAACGCCTTGAATTGGCCGATCTTCTCGCGCGCCTGTTCGACGGGCATCCCGGCCGGCAGCCAGCCGTCCCCATAGCGCGCGGCCCGCCGGAAGGCATTCGGATGGTTCCCGCCCACGTAAATGGGCAAGGGGTTCTGGGCGGGCTTGGGATACATCTCCACGTCCTCGAAGTGATAGTGCTGGCCGTGCCAGGTGGCCCGCCTCTCGGAGAACAACAGCTTCAGCGCCTGGATCGCTTCCTCCACCAGGTCGCCGCGCTGCGCCTTCCAGCCGGGGTGGAGCGCCTCGAACTCTTCGCGGTAGGCGCCCACGCCAAAGCCTAATATGAAGCGCCCGCCGCTGAAGTGGTCCAGCGTGGCCACCTGCTTGGCCACCACCACCAGGTCGCGCCGCATCGGCGTGACGAGCATGCCCGTGCCAAAGCGCAGGGTCGTCGTTTCTGCCGCCAGGTAGGCATAGGTGATGAGCGGCTCCCAGAAGTTGGGCGGCACCGGGAACTCCTCGCGGACATAGCGCTGGGTCGTCATGTGATCGTTGCCCCACACCGAGTGATAGCCCAGGGCCTCGGCGTGCTTGGCAATCCTGACGACATCCTGGGGCGAGGCAAACGGGACGGGATACATCATCCCTTCCATGCAGGTGGGCAATCCAGCGCTGACGATCATGTGGGCTCCTCCAGCGGCTAAACCAGGGTTTCGGTCAATACAGGCTTCGGGGATCGACGGGCCGGCCGCTCTGCTGCGACAGCATGGCCGCTTCCACCACCGCCAACGCGGCCAGCCCTTCGGCCGCGCCCGTCCCTGGCCGCGCCAGGTCCCGTACACTCCGGGCAAACGCGTCCAACTGCAGCGCCAGGCAGTCCTGCGGCTCGATGGCCACCGTCTCTCGCGCCTGGCGCGTCTGCAAGATCAGCTGCGTGGTGGCATCCACCTTCAACGCCTCTGGCCAGGCGGTCATATCGGCCAGGCAGTCCAGGTTCCCGGCCTCGCCATACAGGTGCAGGGCGTTGCCTTTCGGCGAGACATAGCTGGACGTCACGGTGGCCAGCGCGCCGCTGGCGAAAGTGAGCTGCGCCAGTCCGGTGTCGTCGATATCCACGGGCGCGGCCAGGTGGGCCAGTGTGCCTTGCACGGCCACCACTGGGCCCAGCAGATACATCAGCGTGTCGATCTGGTGAATGCCCAACTGCATCAGCGCGCCGCCCGGGTTGGTCTCGCGGTGGCAGCGCCAGTTGTCTGGGTGGAAAGTGCCCGCCAGCGTCAGGCTGGCGATGGCGGTAACTACCCGGCCCAGCCGCCCGGCGTCGATCAGCCGCTTCATGGCCTGGGTGGAGCCCAACCGGCGCATCTCATGGTTCACCATGAGCACCAGCCCGGCCTGCTCGCAGGCGGCCTGCATGCGCCTGGCCGCCGCCACGTTCAGGGCCATCGGCTTTTCCACCAGGACGTGGACTCCGTGCTCCACGCAGGCGTGCGTGATCTCGGCATGCACGTGGCCCGGCGCGGCGATGAGGGCGGCTTCGACGCCCGGCGCCGTGAGGGCCGCCTCGAGGCTCGGCGCCGCCTGGCAGCCAAACTCCGCGGCAAATGCCCGGCGAGTCTCGGGCGTGCGCGCGTAGCAGGTCTTCAGCGCCAGGGTCTCGACCCGGCTCACCGCCAGGGCCAACTGCCGGCCCCACTTCGTCCCCAGGCCAATCAGCGCCAACCCGACCGGTTGTGGCATACCATCGTCCTCCTTTACGGCGCCCACGCTACCCCACCAACCCACACTTCCGCATTTCGTCCACCAGCGACTTCCAGCTTCCCTCGATTGACACGATCGGGTTCGTGCCCACCGCCTGGTCTTTGAAGCCGCTGGAGGTATTGATACACACCAGCGGCCCGGCGCCCAGGCCCAATTCGGCCGCGTGCCCCAGCCCGGCCACGGCGCTGGCCGCCGACAGCTCGGCCCAGTGACCGGCCCGGCGCAGGCGGTGCTGGGCGGCCAGCATCTCGTCGTCCGTCAACGCCAGCGCCGCGCCGTGGGTCGCCCGCACGGCGACGACGCCCCGGTAGCTGTTGGTCGGCACCGCGATCGAGTAGGCCTGCGATTCGCCGGTCGGCACCGTAATCGTCGGCACATTCTGTTCAAGCGCATGCCTGAGGGGCGCACCGGCGGCCGGCTCGCACGCGATCAGGCGCGGCAGGACCTCGATCAGCCCGTAGCGTTGCAGCTCGGCAAAGCCTTTGTAGATGCCAAAGAGCAGCTCGGCATAGCCCACCGGCACAAAGACTGCTTCCGGCGCGCGCCGGCCTAGCTGCAGGAACAACTCGTACGCAATGGTCTTGTAGCCCTCCGCGCCAAAGGGATGGTTGGTCGGTGGAACCGTCTGGTTGCTGGCCGGGTGATAGCCCCACTCGGCCACCAGGCGCGCCATGAGCGTCCAGCGCGTCTTCACATCGGGCACCGCGACGACAAACTGGCCGTAGGCCTGGATAAAGCTGGCCACTGCGGGCGGGCGCGGCGTTGACAGGATCACGGCCGGCAACCCCGCGCGCGCGGCGTAGGCGGCCGCCGATGCCCCGTGGTTGCCCGACGAGGCTGCCACGATCCCCGGCGCGCCCACAGCCAGCGCCGTGCTCACCACCGCGAAATTGAGCCGGTCTTTGTGGCTCCAGGTGGGGTTGCGGCTCTCATCCTTGATGTAGCACTCGGCCTCCCGCCTGGCCGGGTCGGCCGGGAAGGGGACCAGCGGCGTGCCCCCCTCGCCCAGGCTCAGCCAGTCCACCAGCGGCGGCAGCACCGGCGCGTAGCGGGCCAGGCCCGGCAGCGGCACCTCTGGCAGCCAGCCGCTGTCGTCGGGATACGCGTAGATCACCTCCAGCGGCGCCCGGAAATCCCCGCTGGCGCAGGCTGGGCAACCGCCGATCACGGGCGGATACAGGGGATACGCGGCCCCGCAGAACAGGCAGCGCTGGCCCGTGGCCGTTGAATGCGTCGTGGCAACCGGCACCCATCACCTCCTAAGCGCGCCAGCCGTTTGTGGCCGGCTCAGGTCGTATACTTCTCCACTTCCAGGTAGCGGTCGCGGCTGTCGGGCAAGACGGTCACGATGCGCTTGCCGGGCCCGATCTCGCGCGCCAGGCGCAGGCAGGCCACCACGTTCGCGCCCGACGACATGCCGCAGAAGATCCCCTCCTGGTTGGCCAGCGCGTGCGCCTGGCCGATGGCCTCCTCGTCGGTGACCGACAAGATTCGGTCCACCAGCCGGCTTTCCCACAACTGCGGGATGATGCCGTCTGAGATACCGGGGATGATCGGGTAGTCTTCGGGCGCGCCCAGCATGGGGGAGCCGGCTGGCTCCACGCCGGCGATCAGGATCTGCGGGTTGTGGGCCTTGAGCGCCTGCGCCACGCCCAGCAGGGTGCCGCCCGTGCCCACCGAGGCCACGAAGGCATCGAGCTGGCCGTCGGTCTGCTCCAGGATCTCCCGGGCCGTCCACTCGCGGTGCGCCCCGGCATTATCGGGATTGGAGAACTGGCGCGCCCACCACACGCCCTCGCTCTCGCGCTCCCGGTCGAGGCAGATCTGGCGCCCGGTCAGCTCGATCCGCCCGCCGTGCACGCTCGTGTCGGTCTTGTGCTGGGCCGCGTAAGCCTCCGCGTCGACCGTCTCCAGCGCCGCGCCGTACGCCTGCATGATGGCCATGCGCGAGCGGTTGGCGACCCGCGCGGGCGCATAGGCGGTGAAGCGGTAGCCCTTGACCGCAGCCACGAAGGCCAGGGCCGTCCCGGTATTGCCAGTGGTCGCCTCGATAATCTGGATGTCCGGGCCGATTCGCCCGTCGCGTTCAGCGTTCTCAATCAGGCGCAGGGCGATGCGGTCCTTAATGCTGCCGCTGGGGTTGAGAAACTCCGGTTTCACCAGGATCTCGGTCCCGGTGTCTTTTCCCACCCGGTTGAGGCGTACCAGCGGGATAGACCCAATCAGGTCGAGCATGCTGTTGGCGATCTTCAAGTCAGTCCTCATGGGTGATAGACCTCCCAGGTCTCCAAGCCATCCTGGCCCGGGGCAGCCGGGCAGGGGGCTAAACGCCCGCGGCCGCTTCGACCGCGGGCCGCACGATCCGGGCAAAGTCGCGCATCGTCTCCCGGATGTCACCGCCGGCAGGCGGGTGCGGCAAGAACGTGATGTTGCGGATGCCCAGGCGCACCACCGCCGCTACCTTCTCGGCCACCTCGTCGGGCGTGCCCGCCCAGCAGAACTTATCCACGAACTCGTCGGGGATCAGGTGGGCGTTGGGCCCCATCAGGTTGTAGTCGCGCCGGGCGATAATCGCCTCCAGTTCGTCGGGCACCTTCAGCCCCACGCGCTGCACGAACTCGCGATCGGGGTAACTCGTCCACAGGAACACGCCCACCATGGGCCGGACGGCATCCCGGGCGGCGCGCCGGTCGGCCGAGATGCAGGCGTCCACCCGCGAGATTAGCGTCAGGTCGGTCAGGGAGCGCCCGGCGCGCTTTGCGCCCTGCGCCACCATCCGCAGCGCGTGCTGCAGGCCGACCGGCTCCGCATAGGTCGCGATCATCACGCCGTCCGCGATTTCGCCGCCCATCTGCAGCACCTTGTTGCCGCGCGAGGCCACCACGACCGGGATGTTCGCCCGGCGGGGCAAGCTATTCAGCTTCCCATTGGTGCACTGGATCACCTCGCCCTGGAAATTCACCGTCTGCCCGGCCCACAGGTCGCGGATCACCTGGACGGCCTCTTTGATGGCCGTGGCCGGCCGGGTGCGCTGGATGCCCATCACTGGCAGGCCGGTGCCCCCCGCGCCGATGCCCAGGATGGCCCGGCCACCCGAGATCTCGTCCAGCGTGGCCAGGGCCATGGCGGTCAGGGCCGGGTGGTGGGTGTAGGGGTCGGCCACGAAGGTGCCGATCTGGGCGCGCGTGGTGCGCTCCGACGCCACCGCCGCGGTGATGTACATGTCGCGGAAGAACTTCTCGTTGCTGATCCAGACCTGGTCGTAGCCCAGGCTCTCAATCTCGCCCAGCAGCCCCACCAGGTTGGCGTAGCCCTCTCCATTGGGCCAATGCAGGCCCATGCCGAGCTTCAGGCTCATGGCGCGCCTGGCCCGTGGGGCGTCACGCGCGCCAGCACCTCTTCCGCGAACTGCCGCATCTGGTCTTTCAGCTCCTCGACCGAGTTGGCCGGGAACAGCAGGCCCGAAACGTGCGTCACGCCCGCCTCGCCCAGCCGCCCGATCTTCTCCAGGATGCCGTCGGCGGTGCCGATCAGGTCGAGCTCCTCGAACTTCACGCCCGCCGCCACCTGGTCCTTGAGCGTGGTCCCACTCAACGACACCAGGTGGTTATACATCTGGCTGCCGCGGAACTTCTGCAGGGCGGCCGCGTGGGTGTTCCCGATGCACGCCACAAACTGCGGTGCGATGTCGATGGCGCTCGGGTCGCGGCCGTGCGCCTCGGCGATCGTCCGCAGCCGGGCCACGTGCGCGCGCATCTGATCGGGCGGCATCCCGGCGCCCATCCAGCCCTGCGCATACACTGCCGCGCGCCGCACTGCCTCGGGACTGTTGCCGCCCACGTACAGCGGCAGCGGCGCCTGGGCCGGCTTGGGGAACATCTCCACGTTCTCAAAGTGGTAGTAGGTGCCCTGCCACGAGGCGACCCGCTCGGTGAACAGCAGGCGCAGGGCCTGCAGGCTCTCTTCCAGAAGATCACCGCGGCGCACCTGCCAGGTGGGGTTCAGCGCCTCGAATTCCTCGCGGTACGCGCCCACGCCCAGGCCCACGATCAGCCGCCCCCGGCTGAAATGATCCAGGGTCGCCAGCTGCTTGGCCAACACCACGATGTCGCGCCGCATGGCCGGCACCAGCACGCCGGTGGCCACCCGCAGGCTGCGCGTTTCGGCGGCCACGAAGGCCAGGGTGGTGAGCACCTCCCAGAAGTTCGGCGGCGTGGCAAATTCAGCGCGGACGTAGCGCTGGGTGGTCATGTGATCGTTGCCCCACACCGAGTGGTAGCCCAGCGCTTCGGCCAACTGGGCAACCTCGATCATCTGGTCGGGTGTCACAAAGGGGACCGGGTACATCATCCCCTCCATACCGGTGGGCAGACCGACGCTGACGCGCATCATGGCCTCCTGTCGGTCTAGGGCTCGAGCACGTGCAGCTCGCGGCCGAGGGTTGTCAGCACTTCGTGGTGGCCGTCGGCGCGGACGACGTAGGGATCTTCGACGTGCAGCGCGCCCAGCCCGAACTCGTAGTACGGGGTCTCGATGTTGATCACCGCGCCCGCCTCCACCACGTCCTGGTTGCCGGGCCGCAAGATGGGCGGCTCGTACACCTCGGCGCCGATGCCGTGGCCCACGTGGTGGCGCCGGTAGGTGGGGTGTCCCGCCTGGCGCGTGGCCTCCAGCGTGACCTGGAACAGCTCTTCCCCGGTCATGCCGACGCGCGTCTGGGCGATGCCGCGCTCTTCACCTTCGAGCAGCGCCGCGTAAATTTTCCGAGCGCGCGGCGAGGGCTCGCCCAGCGAATAGATGCGCGCCAGGTCGGACCAATAGCCGTCGCAGGTCGCGCCCACGTCGAACCAGAGGGTGTCACCCTGCTGCAGCGCCGTGCGGCTGGGCTGCCGCTGGCCGGCCACGGCATTGCGGCCGATGCGGATCAGCGTGAACTCGGGCACGCCCCCCTGGCTGACGATCGAGCGCTGGAACTCGCGGGCCAGCTCCACCTCGGTCACCCCGGCCCGCGCGATGGCCGCCGCCGCCTGGATGGCGTTTTCGGTCACGTGCGTGGCCGCGCGCAGCCGGCGGATCTCCTCGGGCGTCTTGACCTTGCGCACCCAACGCAGCAGTTGCGAGGCCCGGCTGAAGCGCGCCCGGGGCAGCCGCTCATTCAGCGTCTCCAAAAAGCCCGGCATGAACCCCAGCTCGTCAATCCCTACCCGGTGCTGTGCCAGCCCCAGCTTTTCGAGCGCAGCCACCAGGCCTTCCAGTGGCCCGGCGGTGGTCTCGGACTCTACCGCGGCCCGCCTGAGCCAAACCTCTTCGTCCGTCAGCTCGACCCCCTCCGCCGAGTCCTCCCGGTAAAACGTGCCAAACCGCACGGCGTCCCGGGCGTGGCCGTCGAGCATCTGGTCCAGCTCGACGGTCGAGGTGACCACGACCGGCCGATCGGGAGCGTTGCGGGTGATCACGGCGTAGCACTGCGCGTCGTACGGGAAGCCCGACAGGGCCAGGCTCGAGAAGCCGGCGAAGTACAACACGTTGGGCTGCGTGGTCGCCACCAGGCCGTCCAAGCCCTCTTCGTCCAGTTTGGCCAGTAATCGTTCGGTATGGATGAGCATGGTTTCCTCGCTGTAACGGCAGATGAGCGGCCTCGCCGGCGCGTGGGCCGGGCGCCAAGGACCTCGCCTGGTCGCGCGCTAACGTTCGCCCAGGTAGGCCGCGATGATGCCCTGGTCGGCGGCCAGCACTTCGGCCGGGCCCTGGAAGCGGACGGCGCCCAGCTCCAGCACAAAGGCGTAGTGTGATATCTCCAATGCCCGTTTCGCGTTTTGCTCGACCAGCACGATCGTCGTCCCGCTCGCGTGGATCTCGCGGATGATGTTAAAGACCTCGGTGACCAGCACGGGCGCCAGCCCGAGGGTCGGCTCGTCGATGAGCAAGACGCGCGGTTTGAGCATGAGCGCCATGGCGATCTCGACCATCTGCTGCTGGCCGCCGCTCAGGTTGCCCACCTCGGTGTGGCGCTTGTCGCGCAAGATCGGGAAGCGCTGGCACAGGGCGTCGATATCCGCGCGGACCTGCCGGCTGTCGTTGCGGATTTGGGCGCCCAGCTCCAGGTTCTCTTCCACCGTCATCGCTGGGAAGTTGGAGCGGCCTTCCGGCACCCACGAGATCCCGCGCCGCAGCCGGGCCGTGGCGTCGAGGCGCGTGATGTCTTGCCCCTGGAAGAAGATCCGCCCCTGGCTGGGCGTCACCACGCCGAAGATGGTCTTGAGCAGCGTGGACTTGCCCGCGCCGTTGGCGCCCAAGATCGAGACGATCAGGCCGGCGCCCACGTGCAGCGACACGTTCTTGAGCACCTCGATGTCGCCGTAGCCAGACCACACCGAGCGCAGCTCGAGCAAGGCGCCGCTGGCGTCTGCGGCGGCAGCCTGTGATTGGCGCCGCCCGGTCTGCTCTTCGGCCGCCTGCACGTTAGCGGCCGGCGTGCTAGCGTCCAAAGTACGCCTCCCGCACCCGCGCATCTTGCTGGATCGCGCTCGGCGGGCCCTCGGCGATTTTCTGCCCGTAGTCCAGCACGATGATGTGATGTGACACGTCCATCACCACGCCCATGTTGTGCTCGACGATGAAGAAGGTCTTACCCTCCCGGTTCAGCGCTTGGATGAATTGCTTCATCTGGTCTACCCGGGCCGTGCTCACGCCGGCCGCCGGCTCGTCGAGCATCACCAGTCCCGGGTCGGGCATCAGCGCGCAGGCAAACTCCAGCAGCTTGCGCTGCCCATAGGGCAGGTTGTTCGCCATTTCGTCCCGCAGCCCGTCCAGCCGCACCTGCGCCAACAAATGCCTGGCCCGTTCGGTGGCCTGCGCCTCCAGCCGGCGGATGCGGGGCGTGTGCAGCGCCCGCTGCAGCAGGTCGTCTTCCTGGTGCTGCTGCAGCGACACGAGCATGTTGTCCAGGATGGTCAGCCCCGGGAAGATGCGCACGTTCTGAAACGTGCGGCAGATGCCCCGCAGCGCGATCTTGTCTGGGCGCAGGTGGGTGATCACCTCGCCCCGGTACCGGATCTGCCCCTCTTCCGGCCGCAGAAAGCCGGTGACGCAGTTGAACAGCGTGGTCTTGCCCGAGCCGTTCGGGCCAATCAGACTGGTGACCGCGCCTGCCCGAATCTCCAGGTCCACCCGGTTCAGGGCGACCACCCCGGCAAACCGCTTGGTCAGGTGGCTCACGGTCAGCAGCGGCGCTGCAGCCGGGGCGGCGTCCGCGGGCTGGCTCATGCCGGCGTCTCCGCGCCCTTGGGCTTGCGGCGCAGCTGGCGGGTGAGGCGGGTGAGCACGCCATCCAGGCCGTCTGGCATAAAGATCATCACCAGCACCAGGATGATGCCGTAGATCAGCTGCTGGTAGGCCGAGGTGACCGCCTGCCCGCCCACGAGCTCAAGCACGCGCGGCAGCAGGCTGAACAGGAAAGCGCCCAGCAGCACGCCGCGCAGGCTGGCGGCCCCGCCGACGAAGACGATGATGAGCAGCGTGGTGGTGATGTCGAGCGACATCTCGGTCGGGCAGACAATCGTGACATAGTGCGCCTGGAACGCGCCCAGCGCGCCCGTCAGCCCTGAGCTCACCGCAAACGCCAGCAGCCGGTAGCGCAGCGGGAACACCCCCACCGCGGAGGCCCGCACCTCGTCATCGCGCACGGTGGTGAAAGCCCGCCCGATGCGCGAGCTCGTCAGGGACCAGTAGATCAGCAGCGTCACGCCCAGCATGGGCAGCAGCAGATAATAGAACTGGATCGGCTTGACGACCCGGATGACCGTGTTCACAAACGGCAGCACGAACTCGGGGCGCGGGAGGCTGGGCGTGCACAGCGCCCCCCCGGTCACCTCAGTGGCGCTGTTGGCGATCAGCTGGGCCACGATGGCCGCGCCCAGGGTGCCGATGGCGAAGGTCACCCGGCGGATGCGGAAGAAGGCCACCCCCGCCCCCAGCGCCAGCACCGCCATCAGCCCGGCGGCGAGCAGCAGGCTGCCGAAAAAGCCAAGGCCCAGCCGGGGGCTCAGCAGCGCGGCGATATACGCCCCGAAGCCATAAAACACCGGTTGGCCCAACGACACCGCGCTGACGTGCCCGGCCACCAGGTCGAACGCCAGGGCAAAGATCGTCCAGCGCATGGTGTCGATCATCAGATTGGTGACGTAGCCGGACTGGAAGACTTGCGGCAGCACCACCAGTACGCCCCCTAGTAACAGCAATGCGATCAGTGCGATCCAGCGACGCCGTGTGACACTCATAACTGCGTTCGTCCTCTGCCAAACAAGCCCTGCGGCCGGAGGAACAGCACCAGGATGAATAGGCCGAACGAGACGACGTCTTTGTAGGCAAAGGACACGTAGCCGCCAAAGAAGGCTTCCACCAGGCCAATAACAAAGGCCGCAAAAATGGCGCCGTTCACCGATCCCATGCCGCCCATCACGATGGCCGCCAGCGCTTTCAGCGTGAGCAGCGAGCCCATCGTGGGGCTCACGGTGAACAGCGGTGTCACCAACACCGAGGCCAGCCCCGTAATCGCCCCGCCCAGCGCAAACGTGATCAGGGCCACGCGCCGCACATTGATCCCCACCGCCGCGCACATTTCGCGGTTTTGCGACACGGCCCGCATCACTTTGCCCAGCTTGGTTCGCCGCACGAACCACTGCAGCCCCACGACGACCACGATCACCACCGCCAGGATCAGCAGGCGCTGGACCGAGATCCGGATCCCCAGGAACGCCAGGATATTTGACGCCAGCTGAGTGGGGATCTGGCGCGGGTCGCTGGTAAAGAGGATGAGCGCCGCATTCTGCAGAATGATCGATAGGCCCAGGGTGGTGATCGCGTGGGTCCGCCAGCTGCGGTCGATGATGGGATGGATAGCGACCCGCTCCATCACGCCTGCGTACACCGCCGTCAGCAGCATGACCAGCGGGATGACAACCAGATACGGCAGTTGAAGCGGCGGGGTGAGCAGCAAGAACGAGGTGTACCCGGCCACCATGAACAGGTCGCCGTGGGCGAAGTTCACCAGGTTGATGACGCTGAACGTGAGCACCAGGCCCAGCGTCACCATCGCATACAGTGCGCCGAGGGTCAGGCCATTGAGCAGGTGCTCGATAAAAATGCCTAGCTGAAACGGCATAGCCCGCTTTTGACACTCACTTGGCCACCGGGGAACGTTCGCTGCGCAGCCGCCGGGGTTCGGCTGGCGCGTGGCTCAACCCCGGCCAGCCGGGCACCGCACCGCCCACCTGCTTGGCGGCGAGCGCTAAGCCGGTCGCGCGGAAGTGCGCCGCGGGCTAAGGCAGACGGGCCGCGTGGGGCCTCCTCCACGCGGCCCGTCGCCGGAGTCGACCGGTTAGTCGTATCCGGTATGGTCGACCGGCTCTAGTGGGACCGTGTCAAGCAGAACCGCGTCGCCGTTTCGGTTGACCGACAGGGTGCCATCCGTATAGGCTTGGTTGTGGTCGTCGAAATTGATGCGGCCGGCGGGTGTTTGGATATCCAACGCTGCGATCGCAGCGCGGATGTTTTCGCGCGTGGGCTCCTGGCCGGACTGGATCAGGTTCTGGATCGCCGGGGCGATCGTGTAGTACATGATGTAGTAGCCAGCCATGCGGTGGCCGCTGGGGGGCTGGTTGTGGAACTCGAGGAAGCGCTGGTCGAATTGAGGATCCTGGCCCTGGTTGAAGAACGTGAACTCGACGATGCCCTCGCCGATGGACGGGTCGTCCTTGGTCAGGTCGTTGAACACGCCGCTGGTGCAGGCGCCGCGCGAGTAGACCGGCAAGTCCAGCCCCGTCTCGCGGAACTGGCGCATTAACGTGGCGCAGGACTGCTCCGTCATCACGATCAGTATGGCATCGGCGCCGGCCGCCCGGATCCGGGTGAGCGCCGGGCGGAAATCGGACGTCGCTGGGTCGAAGTAATCTTCGCTGACCACGTTCACCCCAATGTCGGCAAAGACGTCGACGTACACCCGGCCGGCGCCGCGGCCAAAGGCGTTGTCGTCGGCCACGAAGGAGAGCGCTCCGACACCCTGGTCCGCGATGTACTGGGCGAAGCCCCGGCCCATGATCAGGTCGTCCGGGGCGATGCGGAACTGCCAGGGATTGCCGCCCACGCCCAATTGGTTGTAGATGGCGGGGTTCGTGGACGAGCCGTCCAGGGCGGGCGTTTCGCCTTCGGCGATGATGGGCAGGGCCGCCAGCGTGGCGCCACTGCAGCCGCCGCCGATCAAGACGTCGACCTCGTCCACATCGATTAGCCGGCGGACGGCATTCACCGTGTCGGTGGGGTTGCACTTGGTGTCGGCCTCGTACAACTCAATCGGGTGCCCCTCGATGGCACCGCCCAGATCGGCTACCGCAAGCTGCACGCCCAACTTGTAGCCCTGGCCGATGAAGGCCAGCCCGCCGGTCAGCCCCTGGTAGAGGCCCACCCGGATCGGTTCGCCGGCGGCAGCCGCGGCGGTCGTCGCGGTCGCCGCCGCCACGCCCTGCGTGGGCGGGGCGGTCGGGGCGGCCGGCGTAGCCCCCCCGCAGGCAGACAGCGTGAGCAAGGCGGCCAGTAGCCCAACAGAAGCAAGCGAGAAAACTTTGCGCATTTCGTGTCTCTCCTCTCCTTAGCGTGGCTGTCAAACAGTGCTGTTTAGGTCAGAGAAACACTGTTTCACATTGTGTTATAATGGCATAGGTTGTGGGGCTTGTCAAGTAGGCGAACGGGATGAAGGCGTTCCGCTGGAATACCCCCGCCGTCCGGGACCAGGGCACTTTGGAACAGGCCTGAGGCTCCGGCGGGAGGGTATGCCGGCCATTGCGCCGCCCCGGCGGGTAAGCCTACACTGCTGCCCTTGGAAAAGCGGAGACAGGCGTATGAAGCCCAACAAACGTGCCGTTGAAGAACACCCCAGCCAGACCCTCGCTCGGGCGTTGTTGATTCTGGAGGCCTTTAGCGCTGAACAACCCGAGTGGGGCGTCCGGGAATTGGCCCGCCAGCTTGGGATCAACCCGGCCACGGTCTACCGGACGGTGGCGACGTTCTACAACTTCGGGTATTTGGAACGGAACCCCACGACCCACCGCTACTCCCTGGGCCTCAGAGGCATCGAGCTGGCCCGGCAGTATCTTCAGCGCAACCCGCTGCCCAAGCTGGCCAGCGCGATTTTTGAGCAATATGGTGGGCGTTTCGAGCACAACTTCTACCTGGGCGCGCTCAGCCACTACGAGCTGATCTACCTGGCCGCCCTAGACGGCCGCGGCCCCATCAAGGTGGTCGTGTCAATGGGCCGGGCGGTGCCGCCGCATACCACGGCCCTCGGCATGGTGCTGCTGGCGTTCCAGACGGATGAGTTCATCGAGCGTTTTATCGAGGCCACTGGCCTGCCCGCTTTCACGCCGCACACGATCACACAGCCGGCTGCGTTCTGGCGGGTCATCCACCAGGTTCGCCAGCAGCAATATGCGATTAATGCGGGCGAGCATTACGCGGAGGTTGGCGCCGTCGGGGTGCCAGTCTATAACCTGGCCGAGCAAGTGACGAACAGCGTCAGCCTGGCTTATCCGCTGCACCTGATTGAGAGCCAGCGCTTGAAGGTGTCGGAGCTAATTCCGCTGGCGCGCGAAATTGCCCAGGCGATCGGCCGGCTGACATTGTAACCGCCGCCTGGCTGTCGATCAGGCCCGTGCCTGATCCCCTCCTGCCCCGTTTGCGCTGACACGCCATCCGGGTCGCCGTCCCCGGCGCCAGGCCAGCCACCGCTTGCCTAACTCTGTGCAAAACCAGCCCAATCTGGAACAACGGCGCCGACCGGGCGGAGCTATACAGAAACACAGGCGCCATGGTCGATAGTGAGTGCTACGCTGCGGGATGCCCGTAAAGTGACGTTGTTGGGCAAATTGCCCTCAGGTATTCTTCCGCCGCCGTTTCCATGGCTGTGTGCCCCCTCTCACGCCAGCTAGGCGGTATTATTGTGCCCGAGGCCGCTTCCGGCGTCGGCAGCGCAGCCCATAGACAAATTCGCCAGGTATAGCTCGCTTGCCAGGTAAAGGGCGCGAAGTGACCGTTGTTTTTACCGCTTGTGTCGTCCCGGTCAATTCCAAATGCGTGCAGGTGACTGCGGGTGACCTTCGCCAGGGCCAGGCAGGTGTTGACCGGATGCATGGTGTTGTCGATATACAGCGGCTCGCCTTGCTTCAATTCCTTTCAGATTAGCAAGAAATACGGCTCTGAGGCATAGTTCGGGTGCCTAAACCTGAAATTAGCCTCGGAGCCGACATTGAGTACGACGCTGCGTGCGTGCCAGAAGCATGGCGCCGGGATCTAAAGTGACCCACAGGGGGACATTTCTACTTTGGAGAACCAGGGGGACATTTCCATTTTTGGGTTGACAGCCCCCCGCGGGCTTACCGCGCGGGCGGCGCTAATGCCTTGGTCTCCAAACGCCGCGGACGGCCTAGCAATCACTAACTGGACCCGGCCCAGCCGCGTGGGGTTGGCCGTCCAGCCAAAGGGTACCCGTGCCGTTGATCACATCGAACACCTCGTGCTCGTGCGCGT
>CAYUYN010000005.1:0-32150 GCA_964449185.1 uncultured Anaerolineales bacterium
GAAGCCGACCGCGGCCGGGGCGGGGGCTTTAGCAGGGCTTCCAGCTTGTAGGCATTGGTGCGGCGCGATAGCTCGGCTTCGATCCAATGGCCCGCGGCGGCCCGGGCCGGGTGTCCCTCGCAGAAATGGGCGCGCAGATATTCGAGTACGTTGTCGGGGAGGTCAGCGAGGTGGGTGGCGATGACCGGCTGCTCCAGCGCGGTGCGCAGCAGCTCGCCGGCCCGTTCCGTAAGCACCGGGCTCGTCTCCTGCAAGTGAAACACGGCCAGGGGCAACAACTCGGCCGAGGCGTCAGCGGCGGAGGCGGCTTCAGGCGCGGCCAGCAGGGCCAGCACGCGCCGGATATCGATCTGGCTTTGCTGAAAGACCTCGGCCACTTCGCGGTTCCGCAGCGCGCCGGCCGTGTCCAGATAGCCGCGCAAGCGCGACGCGTCGGGGATTTGCAGCGCGTCCAACCGAGCCTGCGTGCGCGCCACCAGCGCCGCATACTGCGTCCAGGGCATGGCCCCGGCCGCGGTGCCATCGTCTTCAACCAGCAAGTGCCAGAGCAGAGCCTCGTCCAGCGCCGGCAGCTCGCTGAGCTGCTGGAAGAGAACATCTTGGCCGCCGGTGCGGTAGGGAAGCCGCAGCGGCCCCGTGGCGGTCTTGGCCCAACCCAGCGCCTGCGTGGCCGTCAGACCGCTCACGGCCGGGGCCTGCACCGGCGAGGCGGCGATGGCCGCCAGCCAGTCGTTGCTCCCGGGCAGGTGGGTGAGCAATATCTGGATGTCCTCGGTGGCCACGGCCAGGTCGCCCGCCAGCGAGCGAAAACCGGCTGCCAGCCACGCCGAGAAGACCGTGGCAAACAGGGCTTCATTGACCTGCGCGTAGCCAGGCGGGGTGCAGGCCCGCAGCAGCGATAGCCCTTTCCCCCGGCCCAAGAGAAAGTTCAGCGCCGGCCCGGCCCCCAGCAAGGCGCCCGCGGGCAGCCGCTCGAGCGCCCGCCACAGGTCTGGCAATTGCTCGGGCAGGGCCACGGCTTCGTTGAACAGCCACCATTCGCCAAAGCCGGCATCGTGCTCGGCGGCGTGCAGGCTGGCCTGCCACACAAACGGCACCAAGTCACGCGGCAGCGCGTGCAGCAGGCTGCCGGCGTTGGCGGTCTCGGGCTTGCTGGGGTCCGTGACCAGCGCGCGGCCCTCGGCCAGCAGCTCGCGCCAGGTGGCCGCGTCGCGGGCCAGCGCGCCATACCAGGCGGGCTGCACCGCCCGCTCCAGCAGGGCCGTGTAATTCTTCAGGTCGCCCTGCCCGGCGCAGCGCCACAGCCACAGCAGGCCGGGCAGGTCGGCCGCCAGATCCATGATGCGCAGGGCTTCGCCGAACAGCGCCGAGTCCTGCTGAACCGTCGCCTTCATCGCGATGGCCAGCTCGGAGCTGCGCCGCTGCAAGAGCAGCAGCTCCAACACGGGCTGGCCTGTGGCCAGGGTCAGGGGCGCCGTGCCGCCGGCCTGGGTCTTTGACGCGGGCGGCAGACGCCGCGCCAGCAGGAGATCGTGGAACAGCTCGGCTTGGTCGTCCGGCGCCACAAGGTTCAGCGACGATTCTGGACTATTGGCCAGCGAAGCGCGCAGCAAGGCCCGCAGGCGTTCATCTTGCCGGGCGGCCCGGGGCACCGCCAGGTGCGCGGGCGCGTACAGCCACAGCAGGCCATGGTCGGCGTCGAAGGCCACTTGCAGCAGATCGAGGCGCAGCTCGGCGGGCAGGTCGGCCTGCCGCAGCAGGGCCAGCATCTCTTCCTTGGGCACGCGCCGCAGCAGCCCAAAGCGCCGCTCACCCAACCGCGCCAGCTCGGGGTAGAGCCGCAGCGCGCCGGCGCCGGGCAGGGGCCGCGCCTGCTTCTCGACCTTGTAGAGCTCAACCGCTTCGGCCGTGCTGACGTTCAGCGCCAGCAGGCTGGGCAGGGCCTCGTCGTACAGGGCTGCATGCTCCAGCGTGCTGATCGGGGTGTGATAGTTGTCGCTGAAGCGGCCGGCGCTGGGACCGGGCAGGAAGACGCGGTCGGCGGGCAGGGGCGCGGGCGCATCAGCCGGCAGCGGGAATAACCGCAAATGGACGTTTTGCACGCTGACGTAGTCGAGCGCAAAGGAAAAGACGCCCAGCCGCGGCAGCACCCAATACTGCACGGCGTCAATCAGTTGCAGCTTTTCGATGAGGTCCTGGCCGGGCAGGGGGATGCTGATGGGCTGGGGCGTGCTGGTGGCGCCGGCCACACCCGGCTTGGCCGCGGCGCGCTGAGAGGCGCTGATCAGCGCATTGGTCACAAAGCGGACGGCGTCGGGGTTGGGTGCCGTTGGGTCCACGCGTTCAAGCTGCGGGTTCCACGGGAGCAGTTGGCCGCCGGTGGTGTAGTCCTTCAGCCAAACTTTGCTATCCGGATGGCGCGCGGCCAGCGCAAGGCCGGTGTACAGGCCGGCGCGCGCCGCGAAAGCCTGTTCGATCATCTCGCGGGTGAGAATGACGAAGCGCACCTGGTTGAAGGGCCGGTCGGTGCGCGGGTCGGCGCTCAGCTCGCCCTCGCGCCGGCGCTGCACGAGGGTGAACAGGTAGCCGCCCTCGAACATCAGCAGCGCCGCCGAGACGCTTCCAACCTGAGCGGCGAAGGGTGAGCCTTCGGGGAAGACCAGGCCGCGGTTGAAGAGCTGCGGGCCGTACGGGGCGACCTCCGGGTCGGAAAAGGCCAGGGTGCTGAAGTCCAGTGCCCCGTTGGGCACAAAGACTTTGCCGTAGTCGACGTAGCGGGTGGAGAGCGGCACGTGCGGCCGGATCATGGGCGGCGACCTTCGGTCATCAATGCAAAGCGGATGTGGGAGGGCGCGGCGGCCAGGGCCAGCAGGCGCCCTCAGTACTGCCGGGTCGGGTAGCCGATGTACCGCTCAAGCCGGTCCTGCTTGAAATACCAGCGCGGTATCCCGCCGCCGCCCTGCGCCAGCCGTCGCCGCTCCAAATGAGTGAACAACCAAAAGAACGGCGTTTCCACCTCAAACGGCTGCCAGCGGTCAGGCGACAGCAGGCTGCGCGTGCCGGGATCGAAGTTGGGCTGCTCGCGCGCGTCATCCAGGTAACCGGCGGCTGAGACACAAAAGGCCTCGATGCGCATCTTGCTGGCGAAGCTCTTGAGCAGTTGAGCCATCTCGGCGCCGAAGTAGACCTCCACCACCTGCCAGGGGTTGCGGCCCTGCACGCCCAACTGGTCCACCTTGGTCACGCATACCGCCACGTGGCGCTCGGGCCGGGCGGCCGCCGCCAGCAACTGCAGCAGGTTGCTCATCATCTGGGTGTATTGGGCCTGGGTATATTGGAAGGAGACGCCAAAGCCCGGTGTGGGCGCCGCCGCGGGCGCGGCCGCGCCGCCAAACAGGGCGGCCAGGCCCTGACGCGCCGCCGCCGGCTCAGCCTGGACCGGTGCGGCTTCGGTCGTGGTCGTGTCGATCAGGCTGGGGTCGAGCACCGCGATGACACATTGGGCATCGCGCAGCGGAACCATCACCACGTTGCTGTTGCCCTGCATCAGCAGCTCGCCCGGCGCGTCGCGTACCACGATGCTGTGGCTGTGCACGCTCAGCCGGTGGGCCGGCGTGTCGAACTCCGGGCGCACCTTGCGCTGGAACAGCCACACCTTGTCGTAGGCGTCGGAGGTGGCCTGGTTTTGCGGCGCCGCGCTGGGCGTAATCGCAGCCAGCGCTTGCGGCTGGGCCAGCACATATTCAAACTCGGCGTCGTCTTCGTTGAGGCGATGCAGCGAGCGCGCCAGGGACTGCATCAGCCAGGTCTTGCCCGAGCTGGAAGGGCCCCAAAACGCAATCTCACGCGGCAGGTTGTCGGTTGCCATGCCTTACTCCAGCGCCTCAGCGCGGTCCCGTCACGACGACGTAGCTAAAGGTGACCCGGGCTTCGCTGACGATTAGCTCAATGCCGCCCGCGGCGTACAGCCCGGCCGAATCTTCCAGCAGCACCTCAAACACATCCGAGTCGTTTACCTGCACGGTCAGCCGGTTGTCGGCGGTGAAGCCGAGGCGCAGGTAGTCTTCCTGCTCGTCCGTGCAGGTGTTGGGGCCGGGGTCCACTGGTCGCGCAAACACCAGCTCGTTGATGGCATACACCCCCACCCGGCAGTTGCGCAGCACGCGCACCTCGTAGTAAGTCAGGCGGCCGGCGCGGAAGCGGACACCCACGTAGCTGTTGGAGAAGAAGTTCACCCGCGTAAACGAGGTGGCTAACTCGAAGGCCGGCACGTCCTGCAGGCGCTGGCTGGTGGGGTGCAGCTCATCCAGGCCGTTGGTGTTCAGGATGAGCTGCGCCTCGCCAAACTCGCTCAGCACCGGGGAGAGCGGCTCGCCGGCGCTGTTGGTCCAGCCGTTTTCATTGCTGATCAGGGTGTCGTCGGCGATGACCTGGCGGCCATCGGCCATGCCCAGCAGGAAGGACAGATCGTAGATGTTGGGCTGGCAGGTGGGCGGGTTGGCCTGCACGCCGTCGCTGCGCATCCAGCCCACCGGCCCCTGGGCCGACCGTACCTGCAGCCAGCCGTTGTCTTCCAGCCGGCCGATGATGGTCACCAGGCTGTCGCGCGGCACGACCAGCGCGTCGCGCACCTGACCGCCCCCCGGCACCGGGTACAGCCGCTGGTCGGCCTCCGTTGTGCTGCCCAGGCACTCAACCACGGCCGCTGGCGGGGTGGCGGTGGGTGTGGAAGTGGCAGTGGGGGTGTCGGTGGGGGTGTGCGTGGCCGTGGGCCGGAAGATTTCGGTTTGGGTCGCGCCGGCAATGGCCGTTTCGGTGGGCTGGTGGGCAATACGGGTGGCCGCGATCTCGGCGGTGGCCGTGGCGATGTCGGCGTTGGCAGCGACCGCTAACTGTGTGAGCCGGGCGCCGGTGCGGTCTGCATAATAAGGCGCATAGGCCGCGCCCACCAGTGAGCAGAGCAGCGTCAGGCCAATCAGGCTGGCCAGCACCGTCAGCGTCACGCGTAAATTCCACATGCAGGTTCTCCAGGGCTCCGTGGCGGCCGTTTAGAGCGCGCTCAGGCGGGTTTCCAGCGCAACCAGCACGCCGGCGCCAATGAGCACGGCCAACAGACCCTGGATTGCGATGACGACCCCCATCAGCATCAGCGTGCGAGCCTCGTGCGCGTAGCTGTACCCAATGAGGGGATAGCGGCGCGAGTGGCACAGCGGGCAGGCCAGGCCCAGGTTGGGCTCGCGCGGGCTGCCGCAGTGTTCGCACGACACGTACCGGATTCTCAGCATTCAGGCTCCTTGAACCACGAGCCTGACAATACCAGAAGGGCCGAAAAACAGCCAGTGCCGGCCGGACGGCCAAAATACCCTTGCCAAGGCCGGTTTTTGTGCTCTGGCGGGCGCTTGCCGGAAAAAACGGGGCGTTCTTGGGCGGCCAGCGCTGCCCACCGCCAGCGAACACCCCGATCCCAGGCCAAAGAGAGTTCGCTCTTATGTCGTTCAGCCCTTGGTTGTCTGCCGCGCGTACGGGTTCTCCAGGTCGTTCTCGTCCAGCAGGAACTTGTAGTCTGGGTGCACGCTGGACTTGGACAGGCGATACGGCCCGGCGATGAAGGTGAAGTGGTAGAGCATGGTACCTGGGCCGCAGGCGGTGGGGTGATAGCCATGGCCCATGTAGGCGGCGTCGTTCTGGCGCAGGCTAAAGGCCTGGTCCATCTCGCCCTCGTCATCGAATTGCCAGATCAGCCCATAGCCCTGCGGCCTGGAGAACTGGAAGAAGTAGACCTCCTCATAGGGCACTTCGGTGTCGGGGGTGTCGTACTGGTGGCGGTGCGGCGGCATGGTCGACCAGTTGCCGGACGGGGTGATGGTCTCACCCGAGATGAGCTGGTTGCCGACGGTGTTGTCTGACCAACACACCATCCGCACGGTGCGCTCCCAGTTGCCCACGCCGCGCAGGCCCGTGCGCGTCTCAGCGGGCGTCACCAGGGCCGGGGGCATATGTTTGGCGGCCGGGGCGCTGCCCGCGCCGATGAGGGTAGGCCGCACGGCGGTAATGGTCACCCGCTCTTCGCGTGAGACCAGAAGACCGTAAGGCAAGTCGTTGAAGGGATCGCGCCGCGGGCCCATTTCGCCGGTCAGGCCGCTCGCCAGGCTAAAGCTGACTTGCCCGTGCACCAGCACCAGGGCGTACTCGCGGTCCCCGGCATCCAGGGTGTAGCTCTCGCCGGGTTGGAGACTGAGCGCGGCCATGCCCAAGGTCTTCAACTGGCTGTCCACGAGCGGGGTCCAGCCGGGCCTGATGGCCCGGCGAACCCTGCCACAGTCGGTGGCGCGTGCCTTTTCAGTCGCCATTTTTTGTCCTCCGAGATCGCCTATTGACTTTGCCAGATGCTTATAATACAGTGAACGCAACCGGTTGCGCAACCGGTTGCCCAGGGAAATTTTCAAGCCGGCTCGGCATTAGGACGAGACGCCAGGCTGCTCGCCAGCATCCGTCTCCCTAGTCTTCTCCGCGGAGGCTGTTATGAAGCGGCCGGGAATGGATGACGTGGCCCGCAAAGCCGGCGTTTCCAAAACGACCGTGTCGCACGTCGTCAACCAGACGCGTTTTGTAGAAGATGAGACCCGCCAGCGCGTGCTGGACGCCATCTCCGAGCTTGGCTACCGGCCCAACTTCCTCGCCCGCAGCCTCACCACCCAACGCACCGGCACGATCGGCATGGTCATCTCCGACTCGTCTAACTATTTCTTCGGCGAGATCATCAACGGGGTCGAAGAGATCCTGCTCCCCAAAAACTACGGCCTGATCGTCTGCAACACCAACGAAACCCTCGAGCGCGAAGCCCACTACCTGGACTTGCTGCTCTCCCAGCGTGTCGATGGCATCATCGCCGCCGCCACCAGCCAGCGCTGGGTGGAGCTGACGACGGCTGTTACCCAGCACACGCCCCTGGTCTTTGTGGACCGGTCCTTCAGCAATATGGAAGGCCCCTTCGTGGGCGTGGACAACCAGCAGGGCGCCTACCTGGGCGTGCGCCACATGCTGGACTGCGGCCACCAGCGCATCGGCATCCTGGCCGGCTACGACCGGCTGTCGACCATGCGCGAGCGGCAGGCGGGCTACCTCCAGGCGCTGCAAGAAGCGGGCTGTCCCATCCGCGAGCACTGGATGGTCAGCTCGCCCCTGAGCATTGAAGGCGGCCGCCAGTCCATGCGCCAGATCCTCAGCCTCCCCGACCGTCCGAGCGCCGTCTTTATCAACAACAACCTCCTGAGCTTGGGCGCGCTGCTGGAGCTGCGCGAGGACGGCATCCGCTGCCCGGACGAGCTGGCGGTGGTGGGTTTCGACGATCATCCCTGGGCGGCGGTGGCCGACCCGCCCCTGACCGTGGTGCGCCAGCCGGCCCAGGAGTTGGGCCGCACCGCCGCCCGCCACCTGTTGGCGCTCATCGACCAGCAGCCCCTGGCCCAGCCCAAGGTCCTTTTGCAGTGCGAGCTGGTGGTGCGCCAGTCGTGCCGGAACCTGTCTGCATGAGCCAAACCGAAACGGCCGACTTCTACGTCTCGCCCACCGGCAGCGACGCCAACCCCGGCACCGAGGCGCTGCCCTTTGCCACCGTGAGCCAGGCCCAGCGCGCCGTCCGCCAGGCACGCGCCGGCCAGGCCGACCCAGTGCGGGTGGCCCTGCGCGCCGGCACCCATTACCTCCGTGAAACCCTGGTTTTTGGACCCGAAGACAGCGGCACGACGTACGGCTCCTACCCTGGCGAAATCGCCACGCTCAGCGGCGGCACGCCACTTGCTTGTGCGTGGCAGCCCTTCCGGGACGGCATTTTCCAGTGCGAGCTCCCGGCCGACAAAGCGGGCCAACTATCCTTCACGCAATTGTTTGTCAACGGGCGGCGCCAGGTGCGGGCGCGGTACCCTAATTACGACAACTCCAACCCCAAGCAGTACACCGGCTACATCCACGCGTCAGCCAAGCTGCCTGACGACCTGGCCGACCCGTGCCCTGGTCCCAACGATGACATGACCTTTTCCAGCGGGCCGGCGCGTGGCGTGCTCTTCGACCCGCAGACCTTCACCCCGCGGCGGTGGGCCAGGCCGGCCGAGGCCGTTATCCACATCTACCAGTCGCACTATTGGGGCAACCTCCAGTGGCAGCTCAAGCACATCGATTGGGAGCAGTACGCCGTGTGGTTTGGCGCCGGTGGCCAGCAAATGGGGGCGAAGTGGCACGCGGACCCGTGCGGGGTGAATCACAAATCACGCTTCTTTGTCGAAAACGTGTTTGAGGAATTGGATGCGCCCGGCGAGTGGTATTTGGACCACGAGCAGGGCGTTCTGTATTTCTTTCCGCCGGAGGGCGTGGACCTCTCGACCGCCGTGGTTGAAGTTTCGCGCCTCCAGCAGATCGTCCGCCTGATCGGCACGCCCGACCGGCCGGTGCGTCAGGTGGCCTTCGAGAATCTGCGTTTCGCGCACACCGCTGCAACCTTCCTCGAGCCATACTGCGTGCCGTCGCTGAGCGATTGGGCCATTCACCGGGGCGGCACGGCGTTTCTGGAGGGCACGCGCGACTGCGCCATACGCGACTGCTTCTTCGACGCGGCGGGCGGCAATGCGGTCTTCCTCAACAACTATAACCGCGGCGCCCGGGTCAGCGGCTGCCGCTTCACCGAGGCCGGCGAGAGCGCGGTCTGCCTGGTGGGCACCCTGGACATTACGGTCGGCACCCAGCGGCACTTCCCGTACGAGTGCGTGGTGGAGAACAACCTCATCCACGACTGCGGCGTCTTTGGCAAGCAGGTGGCCGGGGTCTACCTCTCGCGGGCTAAGCGCATCACGGTCGCCCACAACGAAATCTACGACATGCCCCGCGCCGGCATCTGCATCGGCGATGGCACCTGGGGCGGCCACGTCATCGAGTACAACCACATCCACGACACCTGCCGCGAGACCGGCGATCACGGTCCGTTCAATGCCTGGGGCCGCGACCGCTACTGGTGCCTGGTTCAGTCGCACACCCACGAGCCGGGCGCACGCGGCCATGCGGCCGGCCACGTCCTGGTTGATGCCATGGAAACGGTGGTGGTGCGGCACAACTTCTTTGAAGAGGAAACCGGCTGGGGGCTGGATTTGGACGATGGCGCCTCCAACTACGACATCTACAACAATCTGTGCGTCGGCGTCAGCCTCAAGCTGCGCGAGGGCGCCTACCGCACTATCCACAACAACATCTGGGTGGATGGCGCCAACTCGGTCTGCTTCCACGTCGGCAACGCCGACAACCACGACCGCTACTTTGGCAACATCGCGGTGATGACCATCGCCAACATGCAGCCCCAGATGGACCTGGACTTCCTCATGGGCAATGCCTACGGCGAAATTTACACCCTCATCGCGCCGCCCGAGCACGGCCCGTGGCTGGAGGAGATTGACCGCAACTGCTTTTACAGCGACCTGGGCCACTTCGTGGCGCGCGCCCGCCTGCGCGGCGAGGCTGAGGGCCACAAGTATTCGCTGGCCGAGTGGCAGGCGCTGGGCTTCGACCAGAACTCAGTCTTCGCCGATCCGCTTTTTGTCGATCGCGAGCGCGGCGATTACCGCGTTCGGCCCGAGTCGCCCGCGCTCAAGCTGGGTTTCCAGAATTTCGACATGGACCATTTCGGCCTGACCGAGGCGTTTCCACCGCATTGGCGGGGTAGGGGCGTTCAATTGAACGCTCCTACCCCGCCGTAAACGCGAGCAGAACCCGCATCTCACCAAGGGGCATAGAGAGGCTTCTTATGCAGACCGCGTTCGAACCGTCCTGGAACTCACTCAAGACCCACGTCACCCCGCGCTGGTTTCAAGAGGCCAAGTTTGGCATCTACACGCATTGGGGTGTCTATTGCGTCCCGGCCTTTGGCCCCAACGCCACCTGGTACCCGTACCACATGTATCGCAAGGGCACCGTCCAGTACGAGCACCACCTCAAGACGTACGGCCACCCGGGCACGTTTGGCTACAAAGACTTCATCCCCATGTTCACGGCCGAGAAGTTCGACCCGATGGAGTGGGCCGAGCTGTTCCGCCTCTCGGGGGCGCGCTATGCCGGGCCGGTGGGCGAGCACCACGACGGCTTCTGCATGTGGGACACCCAGTATTCGGAGTGGAGCGCGGCCAAGATGGGGCCCAAGCGCGACGTGGTGGGCGAGCTGGAAAAGGCCATCCGCAAGGAGGGGCTGCGCTACCTGGTGGCGCTGCACCACGCTGAAAATTGGTGGTTCTACCCCCACTGGAAGCCGGAGTACGACACCTACGACCCGCGTTACGCCGGCCTGTACGGCGACCCGCACGACCTGGATGGCAACGTGGGCCCAAAGCTGATGGAGCAGACGCGCCCCAGCCTCAAGTTCATGGAGACGTGGAAGGGCAAGATCATCGAGCTGATCGACAAGTACGAGCCGGATGTGCTCTGGTTTGACTTTGGCCTGCGCGGACTGGCCGAGCAGTACAAGCAGGAGTTCATGGCCTACTACTACAACTGGGCTCAGTCCAAGGGCAAAGAGGTGGCGGTGACCTACAAGGCCTACGACTTGGCCCCCGGTTCCGGCGTGGTGGACCTGGAGCTGGGCCGCATGAACTTGTTGACTTACTACGACTGGATCACCGACACCACCATCGACGACGGGCAGGGCTGGGGCTATCTCAAGGACACGCCCTACAAATCGGTCACCACCCTGGTGCACTACCTGGTGGACAACGTCAGCAAGAATGGCTACCTGCTGCTTAACGTCGGTCCCAAGCCCGACGGCACCATCCCCGCCGAGGGCCATGCCCTGCTCAAGGACATCGGCAAGTGGATGGAGGTCAACAGCGAGTCCATCTACGGCACCACCAACTGGATCGCTTATGGCGAAGGCCCGACCCAAATGGAGAAGGGCGGCTCCTTCAACGAGAAGGATGTGGCCGGCTTTACCAACAAAGACGTGCGCTTTGCCGTGCGCGACAACGTGCTCTATGCCACGCTGCTGGGCTGGCCCGGCCAGGAAATCACCATCGAGACGCTCAAGCGTCTCTACGCGGCTGAAATCCAATCCATCCGCATGCTCGGCTCGGACCAGGAGCTGCGCTGGAAGCTAGACACGACGACGGGCCTCACGATTGAAACGCCCGCCGACAAGCCGTGCGAGCACGCCTACGTCTTCAAAATCACCCGCGGAGACCCGTATGGCCGCTGAACACTCAGCAGAGAGGAGCCAGGTCTAGCCAACTCGAGGGAAGGAGAAGGGGACAAGCCGATGCCGATGCCGGATGGAGCAAAAGATGAAAACGCATAAACCCATGGCATGTCTGTTAGTGGCGGCCATCTTCCTGGTTGCCTGCGGCGCCCAAACGCCCACGACCACGGCCAACACGGCCGTGGCGGCGCTCACCGCGACCACTGCCGCCGCTCCGGCGACCGAGGTCGCCAGTGAAGGCCCGTACACCGATTACTATTTCACCACCGTCGACGAGTACAGCGCCGCGACGGGCAATACCATCGCCGCCTTTGGTGAGGCGCCCATGCTGACCGCGCGGGTCGACAGCGGCGACCTGCCGCCGGTGGCCGAGCGCTTGCCCGCCCAGCCCGCCGTGGTGCGCACCCGCGAGGGCTCGGCCAGCCAGTACGGCGGCGAGATGCACCTGGTGGGCTTCTTTGAGGGCGCGGGTGTCTTCACCCAGTTCACCGAAGACACCCAAAAGGGCCTCATCTCCTGGGACGTCAGCTACAAGACGTTTTACCCCAACATCGCCCAGGGCTGGGAGCTCGCGTCGGATGCCAAGAGCCTCAAGCTGTTCCTGCGCGAGGGGATGAAGTGGTCGGACGGCGACGACTTTGACGCCGACGACTTCGTCTTCTGGTACGAAGACTTGCTGCAAAATGCGGAGCTGAACCCCGAGATCGACCCGGCCTACCAGCCGGGCGGCGAGCTGATGGGCCTCAATAAGCTCGACCAGTACACCGTGGAGTTCACCTTCGCGGCGCCGTACCCGCGCGCGGTGGAAATCATCATTAATACCGATGAGATCTACCGCCCGGTACACTTCCTCAAGAACTACCTGCCGCAGTACAATCCCGATGCCCAGGCCCTGGCCGAGAGTGAGGGCCTGGACTCGTGGCAGCTAGCCCTGGAGTTTCACCAGTCGTACAACGCCGACCCGAGCTCCCCGACCCTGCTGCCGTGGGTGCTCAAGGATGTCGGCTCGGACTCCGCGCTGTGGGAGCGCAACCCCTACTTCTGGCGCGTGGACTCAGACGGCAACCAACTGCCTTATATCGACACCCTGCTGGTCAGCATCGCCACCGACCCCAATTCCACCAACCCGGTTAAGGTCATGGCCGGCGAAGTGGACTGGGAGATCATGGGCCTGACGATCGAGGACTACCCGGTGCTCAAGGGCGCCGAGGCCCAGGGCGGCTACAAGGCCTACCTGTGGCCCGACAACGCGACTTCCACCGCGCTGGGCTTTGCCCTAAACTACACGCACCAAGACCCGATCCTGCGCGAGATCTTCAACGACCTGCGCTTCCGCCAGGCGCTGTCGCTGGCCGTGGATCGCGAAGACATCAACCAGACCATCTTCTTTGGCCAGACCGAGCCGTTTGTGGCGCCCGTCGGCCGCACCTGGACCGGCTTTGAAGACTGGATGGCCACCTACTACGCCGAGCACGACGTGGACAAGGCCAATGCCCTGCTGGATGAGATGGGCCTGGAATGGGACGCCGCCCACCAGTGGCGCCTGCGCTCCGACGGCCAGCCCCTGATCATCCTGGGCGAGCACACCGTGGACTACCTGAGCTACGCCGACGACCTGCTGGCCATCGTGGCCAACAATTGGGCCGACCTAGGCGTGAACTTCCAGCCCAAGTTCGTGCCGGGCGATGTGCTGATCCCGCGCTACGTGGCCAACGAGCAGGACGTGGGCATCTGGAACAGCGACGGCGGCACCGAGCCTGCGGGCCACACGCAGTACCCCATCCGTCTGATTCCGCCGTGGCACCATATGGGCACCGACTGCTGCGCCATGTCGTCGTACCCCTGGCGCCAATGGCTGGACACGGACGGCGCCGCGGGCGAAGAGCCGCCGGAGACCATCAAGCATCTCTTCCAGCTCTCGCAGGATTGGCTGGCCGCCGAGGCCGGCACGCCTGAATACGAGGCGCTGACCAAGGAGCTGATCAAGATCAACGTCGAAAACCTATACTTCTTCGGCACGGTCAGCGCGCCGCCGCGCGTGGTCATCACCAGCGACCGCATGGGCAACCTGCCCGGCACGGACGGCGCCTTTGGCTCCGAGATGCTCCGGCCTTACCTGCCCGAGGTCGCCTATATCAAGCAGTAACGCCGAGCTCGTAAGCCTCACGATCACCCAGACTCCCTCCCCGGTTGGCGGCGCGATGGTGCTGCGCATGCGCAGCCTCAGCGCGCCGCCAACGGGGGAAGGCTGGGGGTGGGGGTCTGACCTGAGCTACACCCGTATCGGTGCCGTCTGACTCATAGGGGTTGCTTCCGAAAGCTGCTCACATGCTCAACTACCTGCTGCGTCGTTTGCTGTACATGGTGCTGCTGGTCGTCGTGTTGAGCATCGTCACCTTCCTCATCATCCAGCTTCCGGCCGGCGACTTCGTCAACACCCTGGCCCTGCAGTACGCCGCGGCCGGAGAGCACGTTGACCAGACTCGCCTCAACAACCTCCGCCACCAATTTGGCCTTGACCAGCCCGTCTACATCCAATACTTGCGTTGGATCGGCAACGTGATCCAGGGCGACCTGGGCTGGTCCTTTCAGTTCAAGAAGCCCGTCGCCACCCTCATCGGCGAGCGGGTGCAGCTCACGGCCATCATCTCGCTGGTCACGCTGGTGATGACGTACATGCTGGCGGTACCCATCGGCATCTACTCGGCCGTCCGCCAATACACCCTGGGCGACTACTTCTTCATGTTCTTGGGATTTCTTGGCCTGGCCGCGCCTAGTTTCCTCCTGGCGCTGATCCTCATGGTGTTCCTGCTCAACCTGGGTCTCAGCGTGGGCGGCCTATTCTCGCCCGAGTTCCTGCGGGCACCCTGGAGCGTGGCGCGTGTGTTCGACCTGCTCAAGCACCTGCCCCTGCCCATCCTCATTATCGGGCTGGGCGGCACGGCCGGGCTCATCCGCGTCATGCGCGCCTCCCTACTGGACGAGATCGGCAAGCAGTACGTCGTCACCGCACGCGCCAAGGGTGTCAGCGAAACGCGCCTATTGTTCAAATACCCGGTGCGCGCCTCGCTCAACCCCATCGTCAGCACCATCGGCTGGGAGCTGCCCGCCATCGTCTCGGGCGGCGTGATCGTGGAGATGGTGCTCAACCTGCCCACCACCGGTCCCATGCTCTACAGCGCGCTGCTCAAGGAAGACATGTTCCTGGCCTCCAGCCTGCTGCTCTTCCTCAACTGCCTGACCGTCATCGGCACCCTGATCTCCGATATTGCGCTGGTCGTGGTCGACCCCCGCATCCGCTTTACGGCGCGCGAGAATTAGCCAATGGCCGTGGCTGCGCCCTCCATCCCGCTGACTGCCGAGGAGAAATACTACCTCGCCTCGCAGTGGCAGCTCATGTGGCAGAAGTTCCGGCGCCACAAACTGGCTATCATCGGCGGCGGGCTGATGCTGACCCTCTACGTCATCGCGATCTTTGCCGACTTTATCTCGCCTTATCTGTCGGAACAGCGCTACCCGCGGTTCCCCTTCCACCCGCCCTCTGCCGTGCGTATTGTGGATGCCCAGGGCCGCTGGCAGCGGCCGTTCGTCTACGAAACCACGGCCGTGCGCGACCTGGAAACCCTGGGGCTGACCTACGACGTCAACCGCGATATTCGCCATCCCATCCGCTTCTTTGCCCGCGGCGAGCCATACAAGCTGCTGGGTCTGGTCCCGACCAACGTGCATCTCTTTGGCGTGGACGAGCCGGCCGGCCTCTTTCTCTTCGGCACCGACCGGCTTGGCCGTGATGTGCTCACACGTACCTTTTACGCGGCGCGCCTGTCGCTGTCCATTGGCCTGGTCGGGGTGGCGTTGTCTTTTACCATCGGCGTGACCCTGGGCGGCATCTCGGGCTACTTTGGCGGCGCGATCGATACGGTCATCCAGCGCATCATTGAATTCCTGATTTCGGTGCCCACCGTGCCCATCTGGATCGCCCTCAGCGCCGCGCTGCCGCGCGAGTGGACCGTCATCCAAATCTATTTCGGCATCGTGGTCATCCTGTCGCTGGTGGGGTGGGGTGGCCTGGCGCGCGTGGTGCGCAGCAAGTTCCTCGAGCTGCGCGAGCTGGACTATGTGCTGGCCGCGCGCGTGGCTGGGGTGAGCGAGGCCGCGATCATCGCCGTGCACCTGCTGCCCAACTTCGCCAGCTACTTGATCGTGGCGCTAACCCTGGACATCCCGGGCGTCATCCTGGCCGAGACGGCTCTGAGCTTCCTGGGCCTGGGCCTGCGCGCGCCGGCCGTGAGCTGGGGCGTGCTGCTGGAAGACGCGCAAAACGTCCACAGCATCGCGCTGTATTGGTGGACCATCATCCCGGCCCTGTTCGTCATGACAACCGTGCTGGCCTTCAACTTCCTGGGCGATGGTCTGCGCGACGCTGCCGACCCGTACAAGCTGTAGCATGGGAGACGCCTGATGACGGCTTCGATGGAGGTGGTGTCTCCGGCCAACGGCCGCACCCCACGACCCTTGCTGGAGGTCGAAGACCTGCGCGCGCACTTCTTCGTGAACGAGGGCGTGCTGAAGGCCGTCGACGGCGTCAGCTTTACCGTCCACCCGGAAGGGACCCTGGGCCTGATCGGCGAGAGCGGCTGCGGCAAGAGCGTCACGGCCCATGCGTTGCTGCGCATCGTGCCTTCGCCGGGCAAGCTGGTGGGGGGCGCCATCAAGCTGCATCTTGACGACCGCACCGTGGACCTGGCGCAGCTCAGCCCCTCGGGCCGAGAAATCCGCCGCGTTCGCGGCAAGGAAATCGCCATGGTGTTTCAGGAGCCGATGACCAGCCTCTCGCCCCTGCACACCATCGGCGACCAAATCCGCGAGGCCATCCTGCTCCACCGCACCCGTGACCGCAAGGAGGCGCAAGCCATCGCCCTGGACATGCTGGCGCGCGTGGGAATCGCCAATCCGCGCCAGCGGCTCAACGAGTTCCCGCACCAGCTCTCCGGCGGCATGCGCCAACGCGCCATGATCGCCATGGCGCTCTCCTGCCACCCGAAGCTGCTGATTGCCGACGAGCCCACCACGGCCCTGGACGTGACCGTCCAGGCCCAGATACTCAGCCTGATCCAGGAGCTCCAACAGGAGTTTCACATGTCGGTGCTCTACATCACCCACGACCTGGGGGTGATCGCCGAGGTCTGCCACAATGTGGCCGTGATGTACCTGGGCAAGATCGTGGAGTACGGGACGGTGCGTGACATTTTTTACCGGCCGCTGCACCCCTACACCATCCGCCTGCTCAAGTCGCGGCCGACGGTGAGCCAGAACCCTGGCGAGCGGCTCGAGTCGATCCGCGGCCACGTCCCGGTGCCCTTGGATTTGCCGGTGCAGTGCGGCTTCGTGGACCGCTGCCCCGAGGTTATGCGCGGCCGCTGCGATGTGGCCGCCCCCGAGCTGATCGAGCAGGAGCCCGGCCACTGGGTGCGCTGCTTCTTGTACAACGGGCGAGGCCAATAGATGGCGGCCACACCCAGTCCTACGGCGCCCGCGCTGGCCGATGCTCCCGGCCGCGGCCACTTGCTCGAGATCCGCAACCTGAAGAAGTACTTCCCCGTATCCACCGGACTGCTGCGGCGCGAGGTTGGCTCGGTCAAAGCCGTGGACGATGTCAGCCTGACCGTGGAGCGCGGCGAGACCCTGGGCTTGGTCGGCGAGTCGGGCTGCGGCAAGACCACCCTGGGCCGCTGTGTCGTGCGCCTGTACAAGCCCCAGGCCGGCGAGATCCTCTACCGGTCGGAGGGCGCGGATGGTCCCGCTGGGGCGGTGGACCTGGCCAAGCTGTCGGGCAAGGAGCTGCAACCCTATCGCCGCGACATCCAGATGATCTTTCAGGACCCGTACGCCTCGCTTAACCCGCGCCGAACGGTGTTTGACACCATCAGCGAACCCATCCGCGCCAACCGCATCGCGCAGGGCAAGGCGCTCGAAGAGCGCGTGGTGTACCTTATGCGCGTGGTGGGCCTGGAAACGCGCTACCTGCGCCGTTATCCACATGCCTTCTCGGGCGGCCAGCGCCAGCGCATCGGCATCGCCCGCGCCCTGGCCACAAACCCACGCCTGGTGGTGGCCGATGAGCCGGTATCGGCGCTGGATGTTTCCATCCAGGCCCAGATTCTCAACCTGCTGAAGGACCTCCAGGCCGAGTTCGGCCTGAGCTATCTGTTCGTGGCGCACGACCTCAACGTGGTGCGCTATATATCGGACCGGGTGGCCGTGATGTATGTCGGCCGGCTGGTAGAGTTGGCGGCGACCGACGCGCTGTTTAACAAGCCTCGGCATCCTTACACCGAAGCCCTGCTGTCGGCGGTGCCCAAGGCCACCCCGGACGAAGTGCGCCAGCGCATCCTGTTGGAGGGCGAGATTCCGAACCCGGCCGCGCCGCCGACCGGCTGCTACTTCCACCCGCGCTGCCGGTACGCGCAGGCCATCTGCCGCACCGACGCGCCGCCCCTGGAAGAGGTGCAGCCGGGTCACTTTGCGGCCTGCCACTTTGCCCGGGAGCTTGACCTGCAAGGGGTCAGCCAGGCCGGCTGAGGCGCGGCCCAGATGGAAGTGTGGGGCTCCCTGCTGTTGCTGGTGGTGGCCTTTGGCGGGTTGGCCCTGCTGCTGGCCGCCTACACGCGCCGAATTTTCAAAAGGGCTCTGACCGACCAATTCCGCGCTGCCGAAGATCTCACCAGCGGGCAACTGCCCAAGCGTTGGGTGACTGAGATCGACCGTCAGGTGGCGCTGGGTCGCCGCGTGCCATTCATGGCCACGCGGAAGACGGGCACCGAGCTACTGCTGTCTCGGCTGGACAAGCTGTCGGAGTTTTTTCAAAACGGCCCGTTTTACGACAGCCCCGATGCGAAGCATCTGTTGCTGGGGCGCCTGGAGGCCGTGCGCGACCGCTGGGCCGACCTGAGCTGGGACGCAATCAAAGCGGAGCAGGGGTTGAGAAAGACAACCTATGAGTGATACAGTCAAGCGGTCGGTCAAACGCGTCGGCATGGTGATCGGCCTCCGGCCGGAAAAGATCGAAGAGTACAGACAGCTCCACGACGGCCCGGGTGTCCGCGATCTGCTGTGCCAGGCTAACTTGCGCGACTTTTCCATTTTCCTCTGCCAGCTCGAGGACGGCCGCTATTACGAGTTTGCCACCTACGACTACGTGGGCGATGATTTCGACGCGGACATGGCCTGGCTGGCTGCCCAGCCGCACAACCAGGACTGGCTGGCCGTGTGTGACCCCATGCAGCTTCCGCTCAACGGCCAGTCGTCCTGGTCACAGATGGAAGAGATTTTCTACAACGAATAAGTGGAGACCAAACCCGTGACGGTCAGCAGCGCAGAAGCGACCTGGGCGGCCCTCGACAGCCGGCCCAACCCGGCCTGGTTTCAGCAGGCCAAGATCGGGATTCTCATCCACTGGGGCGTCTATTCGGTCCCGGGCTTCGCCATGGTCTATCCCGACCGGCGCTACGGCTACGGCGGGCACTCGTGCTGGTACGGCTCGCACATCAGCGGCATTAAGCCCCTGATCGCCGAGGAGCAGGCCAAGCTGCAGGCCTTTCACCGGCGCACGTTCGGCGGCGACCCGTCCTACGAAGAAGTCGCCGCCCAGTTCCGGGCTGAGCTATGGGATCCCGACGCCTGGGCCGACCTCTTCAAGCGCTCCGGCGCGGGCTGGGCGGTGCTGACCTCGAACTTCCACGACGGCTACTGCCTGTGGCCCAGCCCGTACAGCCCGCATTGGAACAGCGTGGACGTTGGCCCCAAGCGCGACCTGCTCGGCGACTTCAGCGACGCCCTGCGCCGCGCCGGGCTGCGCAGCGGCTTCTACTACTCCGTGCTCGAGCACAACCACCCGTTGTACCCCGAGCCGAAAGACCTCAAGCCCTACGGCGACTTGCCGCGCTTCGTGCGGGAACACATGCAGCCGCAGTTGCGCGAGGCCGTGCGGCGCTATCGACCGGACTTCATCTATCTGGACGGCGAGTGGGAGTTCCCCGAAGACGAGCTGGAGATGCGCGACTTCCTGGCGTGGCTGTACCACGAATCGCCCTGCAAGGAAGACGTCGTCATCAACGACCGTCTGGGCAAGGGCTGCCGTGGGCGGCACGGCGGGGTGTACTGTTCGGAGATCGGCATTGAGGAGAGCGGCACCGACCACGCCTGGATTGAAGACCGGCCGCTCAGCCGCGGCAATTGGTCGCGCAACCGCGCCGAGACCCTCGACGACTACCTGAGTGAACGCGACATGCTGCACCTGCTGGCGGGCACCATGGCTCGCGGCGGCAACCTGCACTTCGACCTGTCACCCTCCGCGGACGGCACCATCCCGATGATCCAGCAGGAGCGGCTGGTGCAGTTGGGCGAATGGCTGGCGGTCAACGGCGAGGCCATCTACGGCTCGCGCCGCTGGTCGTTGACGCACGAAGGTCCGCCGGTGCCCACCCGTAACCCCGCGCTGCACAAGGTGGACAACCATTGGCTGTGGACGGTCACCACCGAGACACCCCAGGTCCACTACACGGCCCAGGACGGAGCGCTATACGCCATCTGCCTGGCCTGGCCCGGCGCCGCGCTGACGCTCACGGCACCCGAGCCGAGCGCCGGCACGGCAGTGCGCCTGTTGGGCCTGGAGCGACCCTTGGCCTGGCGCCCCGCGCCACGCGGCCTGACCATTACCGTCCCGCCGCTTTCCGTTGCTGAGCTGCCATGTCGCCACGCCTGGGTTTTCAAGCTGTCCGGCGTGACCAATTTGCGGTAAGTGTCATCACGATCCAATCCACCAGAGTAGTTACGGAGATCCCATGCGCAGCGTTGTCCTAACGGAACCCTTCAAACTTGAACTGCGCGAAGCCGCCGCGCCCACGCCTGGTCCCGGCGAGGCGCTCGTGCGCGTGCGCCGCATCGGGGTCTGCGGCACCGACCTGCACGCCTACCGCGGGCGCCAGCCGTACTTCACCTATCCCCGCATCCTGGGCCACGAAATCTCCGCCGAAATCGTCGAGGTCGGCCCCAACCCGGCCGGGCTCCAGCGCGGCGACCTGTGCGTGGTCAGCCCCCACCTCTTCTGCGGCGCCTGCATCGCCTGCCGCCAGGGCAAGACGAACTGCTGCACCACCCTGAAACTCCTGGGCGTGCACGTCGATGGCGGCCTGCGCGAGTACATCGCGGTGCCCCAGCGTAACCTGCTGCGGGCTGACGGCTTGAGCCTGGAGCAAATGGCCATGGTCGAAAACCAGGGCATCGGCGCGCACGCGGTGGACCGCGCCCGGCTTCAGCCCGGCGAAAGCATCCTGGTCATTGGCGCCGGGCCGATTGGCCTCGGTGTCATCCAGTTTGCCCGCCTGGCGGGGGCGCGTGTGCTCGTGGCCGATACCAGCGCGCAGCGGCTGGCCTTTGCGCGCCAATGGCTGCAACCGGATCACCTGCTGGAACCAACGGATGACCCTATGGCGCAGCTAAAGGCCCTCACCGGCGGTGATCTGCCGACGGCCGTCTTCGACTGCACCGGTAGTGCCGCCTCGATGACCAAGGCCTTTGGCTACGTGGCCCACAGCGGGCGTCTGGTCATGGTCAGCCTGGTCCAGGCCGACATCACCTTCCATGACCCCGACTTTCACCGGCGCGAGCTGACCGTGCTGAGCAGCCGCAATGCCACGCACGCCGACTTCGAGCGCGTCATCCGCGCCATGGCGGCGGGTGAGTTGGTGACCGAGCCGCTGACGACTCACCGCGTGGCCCTCGACGAGGTGGTGGCGGCCTTTCCCGCCTGGCTCCAACCCGAGTCGGGCGTGCTCAAGGCCATCATCGAGCTGTGAGGCGGAGAAGAACCATGCGCATCGACTCGCACCAGCACTTCTGGCAATACGACCCCGCCGAGCATGTCTGGATGACCGACGCCATGGCCGACCTCAAGCGTGACCACCTGCCGGCCGACCTGCTGCCCCTGCTTGAACAAACGGGCCTGGACGGCACGGTGGCAGTCCAGGCCCGGCAGAATCTCAAGGAAACCGAATGGCTGCTGGCGCTTGCGGATGAGTATGACTTCATTCGCGGGGTGGTGGGCTGGGTGGACCTGCTCTCACCCGATGTGCGCGACCAGTTGGCGTTGTACGCCGCGCATCCCCGGCTCGTTGGCGTACGGCACGTCGTCCACGACGAGCCCGACGACAACTTCATGCTGCGGCCCGATTTTCTGCGCGGCCTGGAGGCGCTGGCGGAGTTTGACCTCGCCTATGACTTGCTGCTCTTCCCCAAACACCTGCCGGTGGCCGCGCAGGTCGTGCAGCAGTTCCCGCGCCAGCGCTTTGTGCTCGACCACATCGGCAAGCCGCTCATCAAAGCGGGCACGCTCGCGCCCTGGGACGCCGACTTGCGCGCCCTGGCCCGCTTCGACAACGTTTACTGCAAGGTCTCAGGCATGGTCACCGAAGCCGCCTGGCGCGCGTGGCAGCCCGCGGACTTCGTGCCCTTTCTAGAGGTGGTCTTTGACTGCTTCGGCATCCAGCGCTTACTCTTCGGGTCGGACTGGCCCGTCTGCACCCTCGCCGCCGATTACCCGGACGTCGTTGACCTGGTGCGCGTCCACAGCGGCGCGCTGGGCGCCGCAGCGCAAGAGCGCCTGTTTGGGCGCAACGCGGAGGAGTTCTACAAGCTGCTGGCCGATAAGAGATAGGGCCTCGCAAGGAAAAAATAGAGTCTATAGAGCCGCGCTGGCGCGCTGGGTTCAGCGCACTCGCCGCAGCAGATCGGTGTGGGCGGCGTCCAACTCGTGACGGGCCTGGGCGAAGTCCAGGGTGGTCCAGGCATTGTCGCGAAACAGCCAGCGCCCATTCACCATGACGTCGCGCACATGCTGACCGGTCACCGAGTAGACCAGCGCGGTGTAGGCGTCCTGTCCCCCGAGCGGGCCCCAGCCAATCTCGTCCAGGTCCAGGGCGATTAGATCGGCTTTCTTACCAACTTCCAGCGACCCAATCTCATTTTCCAGGCCCAATGCCCGGGCGCCTCCCAGCGTGGCCATCTCCAGGAGCTTGCGCGTTGGAACGGCATTGGGCGTGCGCTCGTGCAGGCTCATCAGCTTGCCCAGGATCTGCATCTCCTTGAACAGGTCGTAGCTGTTGTTGTTGGTGACGTTGTCCGTGCCCAGGGCGGTGTTGACCCCGGCCGCGTGCATGGCCAGGAGCGGCGGCACACCGGCGGCGTTGCGCATGGCCGAGGATGGCGCCAGCACCGCCGTGAATGGATGGCGCGCGAGCGTCGGCAGGTCCTCGACCGGCACCGTGATGCAGTGCGCGGCCAGCACGGGACGGCCCAGCACGCCCATGGCCTCCAGTTGCGGCACCGCGTTGCGCCCGTAGTGCTCGCGGCAGTAGCGGTCTTCCTCGCCGCTGGTGCCCAGGTGGACGTGCAGCCCGGTCTTGAACCGGCCCGCCAAGTCCAGCTCCAGCCGCATGGCGGCCTCGCTGTTGTCCACAAAGAAGGCGTGCGGTCCCACCCAGCCGTCGATCAGCGGGTCGCCCGCTAGGCTGATGAGGAAGGCCGTGGCCGCGGCCAACTCGCGCTCGCGCGCCGCCTCGCTGCCCAGCTCAACGATGCCGTAGGCCAGCGCCGCCCGCAGCCCGCTCTGGCGCACGACCGGCGCGATGCGGTCCATCCAAAAGTATTGGTCGGCGAAACACGTGGTGCCGGTGCGGATCATCTCCGCGCACGAGACGGCCACCGCGGCCGGGATCATCTCCGGCTCCATCACTTCTTCCAACACCCGGATCGTGTTGAACCAGCCATCCAGCGTGAACAGCGATCGGCCCTCGGCGTGGCCGCGAAACAGCGTCATGGGCGAGTGCGTATGCGCGTTCACCAGGCCGGGCATTACCAGGCGCCGGCCCAGGTCCACAGTGTGGTCGAAGCGGCGGGTGTTGAGTTGATCTGGCGGGCCGATTTCGACCAGGCGCTCGTTCTCCACGACCACATAGCCCGGTTGATAGAGGTGGTCGTGCGCATCCAGGGTCAAGACCTGTTCAGCTTGAAGCAGGGTGGCCGTCATCGGTAGTCTCTCTAAGGGCTTGCTGGCGCACAGGCGCGCAGTACCTGGGCAGTATCTTACTCCGAAAGAGGTGCGGCACGATTGCAGCGTGCCGGCCGCAGCTTGGAAGCGAGGCCCGAAGGGTTTCGCTGGCGCTATGAGCAGGTCGGCTGAATGGACGAAACCCTTCGGGTCTGGTGGTTGGCGGCAGGCGCCGCCCTGCACGTGGCGGCCTAGTACAAGCGGCAGGCACCGTGTAGAATCAGCCGTATGCTTGCTCACCTGCTTCCAGCCGGCGAGATCGGAGCCTCGCCGTCGGGCTTGGCGTCCGCGCCGCTCAGCCTCTACCTCCACATCCCCTTCTGTCAGGTTCGCTGCGCCTACTGCGATTTCAACACCTACGCCGGCCTGGACGGCCTGATGGCGCCCTACGGCCGTGCCCTGGCACGCGAGGTGCGCGCCGTCGCGACGGCGGCTGATGCGGTTGACGCCAACCGTGCGGTTCACACGGTATTTTTCGGCGGTGGCACGCCTTCGCTGTTGCCGTTGGCGTACTACGCGGAAATCCTTGCCGCGCTGCGCGAGGGTTTCGCGTTCACCCCCGACGCCGAGCTTACCCTGGAGGCGAACCCCGGCACGGTGGATCAGGCCTATTTGGATGGGCTGCGCGCGCTCGGCGTCAACCGGCTGTCGTTTGGCGTGCAGTCCACGCATGCGGCCGAGCTTAAGCTGCTCGACCGGCTGCACAGTTTTGAGGACGTGCTCCGGGCCGTGGCTGATGCGCGTGCGGCCGGATTTGGCAGCGCCAATGGCGGCCTCAACCTCGACCTGATCTTTGCGGTCCCGCACCAGACGCTCGCCATGTGGCAGGCATCCGTGCTGCGGTCCCTGGCCCTGGCGCCCGAGCACCTCTCGCTCTACGCCCTCTCTCTCGAAAACGGCACGCCGCTCCGCTCCTGGGTCTATCGCGGCCTGCTCCCGCTGCCCGATCCCGACCTCGCCGCCGATATGTATACCTGGGCCAGCGACACCCTGGCCGCGCATGGCTACCGGCAGTACGAGATTTCGAATTGGGCGATTGATGAGAAGTCGGAAGTCAGAAGTCGGAAGTCTGGCATCCAGGCTGCGTCGTCGCCCACTCTCATCTCTGACTTCCGCCCTCCCACCTCCATGCCCCGTTTCGCCTGCCGCCACAACCTCCAATACTGGCGCAACCAACCCTACCTTGGTCTGGGCGCCGGGGCGCATGGCTGTGCGGGCGGCTGGCGGTATTCCAACGTGCTGGCGCCGGGGGCCTACATCGAACGGCTGGAGGCGGACGTTGGGCGCGACTTCCCGTTCTCGCCAGCTCTGCTGCAATCGACGCCGGTCAGCGCCGAAGACGCCATGGACGAGACGATGATGTTGGGCTTGCGGCTGATTGGCGAGGGCGTGCGCGCGGCTGACTTCGAGGCGCGCTATGGACTGACTCTTACCGAAAAGTACGGCCGCCGGCTGCGGCATCTCCAGCAGTTGGGCCTGGTGGAATGGGACGCCGTGGGCGTGCGGCTGACGCACGGGGGGCGGCTGCTGGGCAACCGCGTCTTTCGGGAGTTTGTGTAGCGCGGGCTACCTCTGGCGGTTGAGGAGCTGGTCGGTGAGCTCGTGCAGCGCCTGTCCGGCCGGCTCCTCCGCACAGGCCAGCGCCAGCGCGGTGAGCGCCTGCGCCGTGGTGGCCTGCACCTGCTGCTCCACGTAGCTGCGGGCGCCCAGTTGCTCCAGCATGGAAGCCAGGGCCTGGACCGGCTCGCCAGGCCGGTGCGGCTGCGCATAGGCAGCCGCAAATTCGGGCGAGCGCTCCAGCCCGTACACCACCGGCAGGCACTTCTTCCGCTTCTCCAGGTCGCTCGCCGCCGACTTGCCCGTCACCCCCGGGTCGCCCCAAATGCCCAGCAAGTCATCCTGCAACTGAAAGGCCACGCCCAGGTTCCAACCGAAATCATGAAAGTGGGCCAGCCGCTCCGCCGGCGCGCGCGCCACGGCTGCGCCCAGGTAGGTGGCGGCGGCAATCAAGGCGGCCGTCTTCTTTTCGATCATCGACAGGTACTCGGCCACGCTGATGCTGGGCCGCTGCTCAAAGCTCATATCCAAATGCTGGCCCTGTGTTAGGGCCAAGCAGGTGTAGTCCAGCTCGGCCAGTGCGGCCAGCGCCACCTCCGGCGCTAAACCCAGCTTCGGCAGGCGGTGCGGCGCCAGGTGGGCCAGGGTGAACATGGCATCGCCGGCGTTAATGGCCTGCGCCTGGCCCCATTTGATCCACACGGTCGGGCGCCCGCGCCGCAGCTCGCTGTTATCCTGAATGTCGTCGTGGATGAGCGAAAAGTTGTGGATGAGCTCCACGGCGGCGGCCAGGGGCAGGGCCTGTTCCCATTGCCCCCCGGCGGCTGTACAGCACAACAGGCACAGCAGGGGCCGGATACGCTTGCCCGTGCTGGTATTGTCGGTCCAGCCCAGATGGTAGGCCAGCATCTTGTAATACTCGCCCAAAAACTCAGGCGGCGTGCCATCGGTGGGTACCGGGGGCGTCAGGCTGCGCGCAGCCAGGGAGGCCACGACGTGGATTGGCCCGGAGCCAATGGCCCGGCGCAATTCGTCTTCCAAGGCGGCCAGGTAAGGCGGGGCAAGTTGTTCGAGTGACATGGTTGGTGGTACAGCTGCGGGCAGGCGCAAGCCCGCAGCGGCCGGGGTTAGACTTTCACGAGCCGTGTCTTCTGAAGGGCGGCAATGCTGCCGGCGCCGGCCGCGAACATGGCAATGCGCAGCTCCCGGCCGAGCCCCTCGATTGTTTCGATCGTGGCTTCGGTCGATACGGCCGCGGCTTTGAGGAAGGGGCTGGCCAGGCCGCCCATGGTGGCGCCCAGCGCCACGCACTTGGCCACGTCAATCCCGTCGCGCAGCCCGCCCGAGGCGATGAGGCCCAGTTCCGGGGCGACACTGCGGACGTTGATGAGCGACTCGGCCGTGGGGATGCCCCAATCGATAAAGGCGGCCGCGATGCGCTTCTGCGCGGCCGTCCGGGCACGGTGCATCTCCACTTGCGACCAGGACGTGCCCCCGGCGCCGGCCACGTCGATGGCCGACACGCCGGCCTCGGCCAGGCGGTAGGCTGAATCTTCCGACATGCCCCAGCCCACCTCTTTGCCAATGACCGGCACCGGCAGGGCGCGGCACACCTCCGCCACTTTCTTCATGAGCCCGGCAAAGTTTGTGTCGCCCTCGGGCTGCACCGCCTCCTGCAGGGCATTGAAGTGCAGGATGAGGGCGTCGGCCTCGAGCATGTCTACCGCCCGCCGGCACTGGTCCACGCTAAAGCCATAGTTGAGCTGGACCGCGCCTAAATTCGCGAACAGCAGCACATCCGGCGCCACGGACCGCACCTGGAACGTGGCCGCCAGGGCCGGGTCTTCGAGCGCCACGCGCTGCGAACCCAGCCCCATGGCGATGCCGGTGGCCTGGGCGGCCTCGGCCAGGGTGTGGTTGATGGCGCGGGCGGTCTCGGTGCCGCCGGTCATGGAGGAGATAAGCAGGGGGAAACGCAGGGTCTTGCCAAACCAATCAACGCGGGTGTCCACCTGCGCCAGGTCCAGTTCGGGCACCGCCTCGTGGACAAAGCGATAGCGCTCCAGGCCGGTCGTCAGGCCGGAGCGCACGTCCTCTTCCAGGTTGATGCGGATGTGATCGGCTTTGCGTGCCGTTGTGCCCGTAACTTCAGCCATGCGTCGGGGTTTCTAATAGGTGAACGCCAGCCTTACGGCCGCAATAGTACCAGCCGGGATTGCGCCTGTCAACTAGACTGACCGCCGGTCAGCGTTTGGGCCGTGCGCCTTGACAAGCGGTCACCGTAACATACAATGGGGCCGAACTTCACCTCGCCAACCAACCTTGAAGGAGATCCAAAATGGCAGATACGCTTGAAGAAGTCACGGGAATCATCGTCGAGCTGCTCGGCGCCGATCCTGTGAAAGTGCAGCCCGAAGCTCGTTTCCGCGAAGACCTGGAAGCCGACTCGCTCGACCTGGTCGAATTGATCATGGCGTTTGAGGAGAAGTTTGGCGGCGAGATCTCCGACGAGGACGCGCAGAAGATCACCACCGTGGGCGAGGCCGTCACCTACCTCGACAGCCGCCGGAAGACCTAGACCTGGCGGTTCGGCCGGCTTAGTTCCTTCGTCATCCAAATGGGCGAGCCTTTGGCCTCGCCCGTTTTGATTCTTGCGGCCTCACCGCGCCATCCACCTCAAGCTGGATGAGCTCATCCGCGGCGTACAGCACGCGCGCAACAGCCTGGTGGACCTGGAAAACTTGTCCGACGAGGAGCTTGACAAGCTCCAGGATGAGTTCCAGCGCTTCCGCGAAACGGCCGAGAAAGCCCACGGCCGCGACAAGGCCCCGGAGCCGCACGCACCGCATCAGCACAAGTAGGGAGGCGCCAGGGCAAATCAAAGCCTACAGCGTCAGAAACCCGCGCGGGTTGGCCTGGTAGCCGGGGAAGATGGCGTCCAGCGCCGTGTTGTTGAGCCGCTTCTGGCAGACCTCGGCCAGCACGTCGCGGTAGTCGGTGGTCACGTCCAGGTCGCCCGGGCCAACCAGTTGCCCAGCGCCCAGGCCGGGCCACCGGCCATGGACTTGCCCGCCCACGACGTGGCCGCCCATGAGCATCATCAGGCTGCCATGCCCGTGGTCGGTGCCCAGGCTGCCGTTCTCCTGCACCCGGCGCCCGAACTCCGACATTGTGACAATGGTCAGCCGGCTGGCCCAGTCAAACAGGTCTGCGTGGAAGGCCGCCAAGCCCTGCGCCAGGTCGCTGAGCAGGCCGGCCATCAGCCCCTGGCTGCCGCCCTGCGCAAAGTGCGTGTCCCAGCCGCCTACATCGATCGCCGCCACCTCTAAACCCACCTCCGCCTTGATCAGCATGGCGATTTGCCGCAGCCCCAGTCCAAATTCGCTGTCGGGGTAGGGCTGGTCGCCGCTGGGCTGGTAGCCCCGCGGGTCCAGCGCCTGTAGGGTGTCCAGCATTTCCAGAGTCTCCTGGCCCACCAGGCTCAGCTCGGGCTGCCCGGCGGCCTGCACGCCGCCATTGCCATAGAGCGAGGCCAGCCCGGCCTGCATCTGCGCCACGGCCCGCGCATCGCCGCCCAGGTGAAAGTCGGCGATCGAGCGCAGCGCCGAAATCGGCACGGCCCCGCTCAGGCTGCGCTGGGGCATCTGCCCCAGGCCCACGGCTCGCAGCGGCGAAGAGTTGCCTGTGTTCGTGGTCGCCAGGTGCCGCCCAATCCAGCCGGAGGCCGGGCCGCGCTCGTCGTCGACCCCGCGCTCCATGAGTTCCATGGCCCGGAAGTGGCTGCGCGACTCGTCCGGCGCGCCGCAGGCGTGGATGGGCGCCAGTTGCCCTGCCTGCCAGGCCGGCAGCAGGGGCCGCAGGGCGGGGTGCAGACCAAAGAAGCCATCCAGGTCCACCGCGCGCAGCCCGGCCGCCGCGCGGCTGTCGTCGGGCCGGGGAATGCCCAGCGTGGGCCGCCGCGCGTAGTAGGCGCTCTCGCCGTGCGGCACGATGATGTTGAGGGCATCCGCCGCGCCGCGCAGAAAGACCACCACCAGGGTGTCGCCGCGCGGGGCGGACTGCCGTGGGGCAAAGGCCAGGCGCGGCATCCATTGGGGCCAGGCCACGGTGCCGCCCAACACGGCGGCGGATTGCAGAAAGCGGCGGCGAGTGATGCTCAGGTTCATGGTGTCCTCTCTAACATTATTGCGTCAATTCAATTAGCGCCATTGGAACGCCGGCGCGCTCAACAGTCCAGCCGTCAAGATACTCGGCAGGTCTTCGGCCTGGGCGCCCGCCGAACGCAGGGCGCCCAGCAGGTCGGCGCCCGCCGCCATGGGCAAGGGCGCGCCCAACAGATGCTCGCCCAACCCGGCCAGCAGCGCCTCGGGCGAGTTGCCCGCGCCCGGCAGCTCCACCGTGGTGCCTTCCAGCTCGTTGCGCGCCACGGCCAACGCAAACTGCCAGCGCGGCATCAGGTTCCCCTGCCAGGGGGTGGCACGGTCCGGGTAGCCATCCGGGGTAGGCCACGAGAAGTAAGGCTGGCCCATCCGCAGCAGGTACTCTTGCAGCCGGGGGCCGCCATTGGTCTCGGCGTTCAGCGCGCGCAGCGCGGAAACCACGAAGTGCACTGGGCGCTTGAACTTGGGCGCGGCGACCGGCCTGGTTCCCGCCAGCCCATCGAGCAGGATCACGCGCAGCACGGCCTTGAGGTCGCCCTGGGTTTTCAGGAAGGCCGCCGCCGCTCGCTCTACGATCTCCGTTGGCGGCTCGTCGGCCAGGAAGCGCCGCGCCAGCTTGGTGGCGATGAAGCGGGCCGTGGACGGATGCCCGGCCAGCAATTCCAGCACTTGCTCGGCCTCGGCCTGGCCGTTTGGCTGCAGCCGCAAACCGAGCACTTCCTTGACGCCCTGGTCGTGTTGGTCAACGTCGAACTTGAACTGGCCGCGCCAAAAGTTGGGCTTGACCGTCCAGCCGGTCAGCGCGCGCGCCAGCTCCATCACATCCCTTTGCGAATAGCCGCCGTTCACGCCCAGGGTGTGCAGCTCCATCACCTCGCGGGCGTAATTCTCGTTGGGCGCGTTCTTGCCGTTGACCTGGTTGTCCAGATACACCAGCATGGCCGGCGAGTGGGCCGAGGCCCACAACAGATCGCGGAAACGGCCCAGGGCGTGTGGGCGCACCACTTCACGGTCATCAATAGTCTTCAGGAAGAAGCAGTCGCCCTTTTCGGCGCTGATGTTGAAGTGGTCGGTCCAGAATTCGACCAGCAGCTCATACAGTTGCCGCCGGCTGTACACCTGGCGCACCAGCGTGGCCTGCCGCAGCTCGTTGGGCACCGTGGTGGTATCCAGGTCGTCAAACAGCCGGTTGCTGAGCGTGGCCAGATCGTCGGAGCTCATGCCCAGCGTCTCAAAGCGGCGCAGGCGCCAATCGGTCGGGCCGTCGTCGAGGGTCTCGGGAGCGAGCTGCTCCTCGATCCAGCCGGCCAGGCCGATTTCGGCCACGCGCCAGCGCTCGGCGATGCGCGGCCCAAACGTCAGGCGGCTGAGGGCCTGGTAGGTGCCGGCGTCCAGGGCCGGCCAGGGATCTGCGGCGGCGGGTTCAGCCGGACCCCCCAACCGCGAGTACACCGGCGCGCAGGCAGTCACAACCGCGCTGGCCGATACCAGCCCGGCGAGCCGCAGGAAATCGCGACGAGACAGGGCTTTGGTGGTGGACATGGCTTAGGCCTGGGGCACGCCGGCGGCGGCCACAACGGGACTGACGACGGTTTGGCGCTCACGCGCCGGCTGCCAACGCAGCAGCGCGAACACGGTGGCGCCCAGGCTGACCACGATGGCCACCGGCACGACCACCACCCAGCCGACGAAGGGCAGGGCCGCGGCCAGCTCCAGCACCACGGCCGCGCGCACAAAGGCGGCGGCCGGCGATAGGCGGCTTTCGCTCTGCAGGCGGCGTGCCATCACGGCCGCCAGGCCGGAGGCACCCAGGCTGGCGACGCTGAGGCTGGCGGCGACGCCGACCCAGCCCAACAGTTGAGCGGGACCAATCGGCAGGGCGATGAGGAGGGTGGTGGGGATGACGATCAAGGCCGTCACCACGCCGCCCAGCCAAAAGCACTGCCACGGCGTTTGCTCCAGCCGGACGCGCGCGCGCTCCACCGCGGCCGGGAACAGCAGCCACCAGGCGGTGAGGAAACCGGGGAAGACGATGCCAAGACTGAGCAGGATGCCAAAGATGGCGGTGACGTCGGACATGGGAGACTCCTTGGGAACTGGTAATTGGCAATTGGCAATTGGTCATGCGTCGGCCCAATGCGTTCGCGGGGGCGATTGAGTTGGGTCTATGGGGTATTACAGGCTGGGAGGGGGGAATGTTGCAGGAGAGGGTAATACGGCCGTTCGTAGTGACGCCGCCCCGCGGCGTCTGTGATTTTTATGCGCGTTTACAGGCCGTGAATGCTCTGTGACAAATCATGGCAAAAACGATGTCATTTCGACACGCCACGAGCGGCTGGCGTTAGCGTCCACCATGCGGCGCGGAGAAATCTCACCACGAGATTTCTCCGCCCATTACCTTGAGCGCAGGCACAAGCACACCTGGGCGTCGAAATGACACTGATCGCGAGTCTTGTGCATGGCATTTTCGAGGCAGAGACCCTGTTAGTTTTGCCCCCGTTACCCCGCCACCACCTCACCCTTGGGCCGTGTGTACAAGAAGCTAAGCACAAACGCCCCCAGCCCGACGATAGCGGCATACGGCAGCAGCGCGAACCAGCCCACCACCGGTGTCGCGCAAGCGAGGGACAGGGCCAGCGAGCCCCAGATGGTGCGCGCGGCGGGACCTTGCGACGGCGCCAGACGCTCGCCGACGAGCTGCACCAGGCCGGCGAGGCCGAAGATCAAGCCAATGGCGATGACGGCCAACACGAGGGTGCCGGGGATGGAGAAGAGCGTGAACCCCAGGTTGTCGCTAAGCACGAAGAACGTGAAGGCCAGGGCCGAGAGGAAGATCCAATTGAGCACGCCGACTCCAAAGGCGCGGCTGGGTGACGCGTCGGCCATGGCGCGCGTGCGCGCGACGCGATTGGGAAAGAGGGCGTTGACGACCAGAAAAAAGGCCGTCAGCGTCAAGCTGCCAAGGACGACCGCCGCGCTCAAACCAAGCAGTTCATTCATCATCATCTCCGCGCGGGATCGCGCTGGGGGTGGTGCAGCAGCCAAACGTGGCTGAGCAGCCATAGCAAGCCGGTGCTGGCGGCGACCGCCAGCAGCAGGTTGA
>CAYUYN010000006.1:0-32092 GCA_964449185.1 uncultured Anaerolineales bacterium
CTAGGCAGGGCGCTCGGTCAGATTCCAGCGCGGCGTTAGGCCCCGGTTGACGCATGACCGGGGCCAGTGGCCGCGTGCGAGGGCGAGGGCGGTCTCAAGCGAGAGGTCCCAGCGGATGGCCTCATGTTCGTCTGACATGCCTCCGATGTGGGGTGTGATCACGACATTGTCCAGCGCCAGGAGCGGATGGTCCGTGGCGGGGGGCTCCTGCTCCAGCACGTCCAGCCCGGCACCCGCAATCCACTTCTCGGTCAGCGCGCGCACCAGCGCGGGCTCGTCGATCACCGCGCCGCGCGCGGTATTAATTAAGAGCGCCGAGGGCTTCATCCGGAGCAGCTCCCGTTCGCCGACTAGGTGATAAGTGTCCAGGGTGAGCGGGCAGTTGAGCGAGATGAAATCCGAGCCGGACAGCACTTCTTCGAGGCTGGCGGCCCGCACACCCTGGGCCTCCAGGGCCTCAGGACTGAGGTAGGGATCATAGACGAGCACAGTCATCTCGAAGCCGCGCATTTTCTGGGCGATGAGGCGCCCGATGTGGCCAAAGCCGAGCAGCCCGAGCGTTTGCCCGCGCAAATGCCAGCTCAGTTGGGCACGCTCAGGGTTCCACTCGCCGGCACGCACGGCCCGATCCTGGGCGGCGGTCTGCCGGATGAGCGTAAACAGCAGGCCGATGGCGTGATCGGAAACGGCTTCGGCGTGCGCCAGGGGCGTATTGGCGACCACGACTCCTAAGCGGGTGGCCGCCTCGACGGGCACATTGTCGGTGCCGCTGCCCGAGCGGATGATGGCGCCGCAGCGCGGCAACTGCGCCAGGCTGTCGGCAGTGATGACTTGGCCGCCGAACACCCACAGCACATCGGCCTCCTGGGCGAACTCGAAAAGCTCTGCCTGAGTTTTGCACTGCCGCGCGACGAAATCAATACCGGCCGTGGCCAGCCTGTCCCCCACCCAGGCCGGAATGTCGCTTTGATTGAAGTCAAGCATGACGACCTTGAAGCGGTCCATGGCGGTTGTCCTTAGTCGCCCGCCGGGGGCACGGCTGCGCGCACGCGGGCCACGAGGTGGCGGGCAGCCGATAGCATGAAACCAATGTCGCCGCCGACGCTGATCCAGCTCACGCCTCTTTGCACCCATGCGCTAAACGCCTCTGGCCCGCCGCCAATGGCGACGCTGGCAAAGACACCCGCTGCGCGCGCCCGGGCGACCACGGTCTCCATGGCGCTGAGCACGCGCGGGTGCTCGGGCTGGCCCATCAGTCCCATCGAGCCGGCCAGGTCATTCGGGCCCACCAGGACGCTTGTCAGCCCAGGCACGGCCAATATTTCGTCCAGGTTTTCCAAGGCATCGCTGTGCTCGATCTGGGCCACGATAATGATCGAAGCGTTGGCCAGGCGGCAGAACTCGGGTCCGCTGAGGCGGCCGTACTGGGAGGGCCGGCGCGGGCCGTAGCCCCGGATGCCATCCGGCGGATAGCGGCAGGCGGCGACTGCCCGGCGCACATCCTCCGCATTGCGGACCAGGGGCACGATCACTCCGTCGGCGCCAATGTCGAGCACCGGCTTGATCAGCACCGGGTCGTTCCACGGCACGCGCACCAGTGCTGCGGCGCTGCTCCCCTTGGTCGCCATGAGGTGGCCCTGAATTCGCTCCAGCGACAGCGGTCCGTGCTCCGCGTCGATCCAGATGAAGTCGGAGAGGCCGCACAGCGCTTCGGTGATGGTGGGATCGGTGCACGAAACGCTGGTGCCGATGCAGGTTTGGCCATGGCGCAGCTTGTCGATGAACTTGCGAGCGTTTTCCATGCGCGTGGCTCCGTCTCAGCGACGGTAGATCCTTTCGTTGAAATCTCGGTAAAGGGTTTCGGCCTGGTCGTCGTCCTTGATTGCCTTGACGATGGCGGCGAGCTGCTTGATCTGATGCTCCCAAAAAATGCGGCCCTTCTCAGGCGTGGCCGGGCCCGGCGTGCCGCGGGACAGGTCGGGTTGGCGGGAAAACCAGTCCATCGGCGTGTAGGTATGCGGCAGGTGATCCAGGCGGTCCTCCGGCGGCCACTCGCGGTCGCCGACGGTCTCCAGGTGCACCAGCTCGGGCCGCACGTGCAGGACCTCGCTGGCTTCCCACTCGTCGGCGTGGCCGAAGTTCTCGGAGGTGAAGGTCGAGCGGAATACGCCAAAGTCCATGTAGCCCCCCACCGCTTGAGGGTCGATGCCGCGATTGTTGAGAAAGTACGGGATAAAGTCCTTGCCCTTATCCAGCATGCACATGACGAAATGCGGCAGGAACCATTTGTTGCCGCCGTGGCCGCTGAAGATAATGATTTTGTGCAGACCATTGCGGCCGATCTCATCGCAGATATTCTCGAGCAGGTCGAAGACCAGGCGTTCGCGGATGGCGACGCCGCCGGGGTAGATCTTGGCTTCGACGTTCATGGTGAACGGCAGGACCGGAAACACGATGGCGGGCTCGACTTCCGCCACGTCGCAGGCCATCGCGTGCGCGCGGATTGTATCCGTCCCCAAAGGGAGATGCGGGCCGTGATACTCCAGGACGCCCAGCGGTAGCAGGCAGACCCCGCGGCAGGCCTCCACCGCGGCCGCAAACGCCTCGCCGCTTAGTTCTTCCCATTGCATCGCGATTTCTCCTTCCTACGCCAGATACTTGCTGGCGGCGCGGCGGAACAGGGCCGCGCACTCCTCAACCTGTTCTAAGCCGTCGCGCATCGTCACGCCAAAGCCCGAGCTCAGCCCGGGATCGGAAACGCCAATACTAATGTTGAGCGATCGGGCCAGCAGGGCATCGGTCTGGGGCAGCATGCCTTTGTGGTAGCGCATGTGCCCGCCGCGGCTGGTATACGGCGAGCATACAAATGGGCAGCTGACGGGGGTCACGGTGCGCTGCTCCAGGATATGCTCCATGTTGTTGTAAACGTGCCAGCCCGCCTCGGCGATTACCTTGCTGCCGAGGTCGGCGGCGATCTTGCGGGCGATCTCGGCGGTGGGCAGGATGACCGTCAGCACGGTCGCGATTTCCCCGTCGGGATCGGCCTGCTCCCGGAATTCCAGTCCGGGCAGATCGCAGATCAGTTCCTCGTAGCGTCGCTTGTTCACGCGCAGGTGCTGAATAATGCGCGGCAGCTTGCGAATTTGGGCCAGCAGGACCGCGGCCTGCAGCTCGGTAAAACGGAAGTCCAGCCCGATGAAGGGGCGCTGGCCAATCTCCACGCCGGTGCGCAGCGGCGAGTGCCCCTGGTCGTGGAAGGCAAAAGCTCGCCGGTAGGTCTCCTCGTCGTCGGTCAGCAGCATGCCGCCCTCGCCGGAGGTGATGGTCTTGTAGACGTTGAAGCTGAAGGCGCCGGCGTGGCCGATGGAGCCCACGGCCTTGCCCTGGTACGTGGCGCCCGCGGCCTGGGCACAGTCTTCCACCAGCAGCAGGCCGTGACGATCGGCGATGGCCCGCAGCTCGGCCAGGCGCGCCGGGGCGCCGGTCATGTGGACAACCATGATGGCCTTGGTGCGCGGCGTGATCTTGGCCTCCACGTCCGCGGGATCGAGGTTAAAGGTGCGGTCCACCTCGGCCAGCACCGGCACTGCCCGCGAGAAAACAATTGACGACATGCTGGCCACAAAGGTATAACCCGGTACGATTACCTCGTCGCCCGGGCCGACACCCAACCCCGCGAGGGCGGTCAGAAGCGCGGAGGTGCCCGAATTGACGGCCACGCCATAGCGCACGCCGCAGCGCTGAGCCCATTCCTGTTCTACCTGGTACACCTTGCCTTTGAAGCGTGGGTCGACCGCATCCCCCAGTGAGATGCCGTAACGGAACAGATAGCCGCCGCGGAGGACGTCCAGCACCTCCTCGATCTCTTCCTCGCCGATAAGTTCCATTCCTGGACCGGGCATGGTCTATGTCTCCTTTGGCTCAGGGCTGTGCGGGTGGGCTGGCGATCAAACCAGCATATACCGGACGAAGTACTCGCGTAGGTCGCGCGCCGTGGTCCACGGATCGAGCTCCCAATACTTGGGGCTGAGCAATTCGCACGACCACCAGCCGTCGAAGCCGGTCGCGCGCACCGCATCTACCCATTCCTTAAGCGGGATGCGCCCAGCCCCGGTCCATACATCGCGCCCCAGTTGATCGGGTCCGCCTCGCTCGCCGAAGCCGTCCAACGAGTCGCAAAAGTGGGCGCAGAAGATGACGTCCTTATTCAGCCGGGCAATGGCGTCGGGCGTCGCGCCGCCGTTCCACAGGTGCCAGAAATCGACGACCAGGCCAATATTGCTGTGCTCGGCGGCGTCAATCACTTCGAGCGCCTGATCCAGCCGGTGCAGGTCGGCGAACGCCAGCGGCTCAAGGTAGAAGCGCACCCCGTACTTCTCACCGATGCCGCCGATGGCCCGCAGGTTCTTGGCCGTCAGCGCTCGCCGCTCCGGCCAGGGCAGGGGGCCCAGGCCCTTATGGGCGCCCGCCGGGTCCAACGGGCCGGTGAGCAGTTGGACCATAGGGGCGCCGATCTGTTGGGCCAGCGCGCAGACGTCCTCGGTCTCCCGCAGCAGCGCCGCAAACTCCTCCGGCGCCTGGCGCTCAATGTCTTGCACATAGCCCAGGCCCACCGGCGGCAGGCCGTCCAGGTGCGCGAGCAGACTCGCAACGCTGTGGCCGACACTCAAATAGCGCTGCAGCTTCGAGCCGACAATTTCAATGCCCTCATAGCCGGTCTCGCGGGCAATGCGAATATCGGTCAGCAAATTGCAGTGCCGGGTGGCCAGTCCATGCAGCGCCACAATCACGGGGTCAGCTCCTTTTGGCCAAACACCACCGGCAGGGCCTCCAGCCCGCGGTGCGACAGGATCTCGCGCCACACGACGGTCTCGCCGGCCAGGTGCATGTTGGGGAAACGGCGCACCAGCGCCTCAAAACCGATCTGCGCTTCCAGGCGGGCCAGCGGCGCGCCCACGCAAAAGTGGAGGCCCTGCGCAAAGGCCACGTGCGCATTCGGCTGTCGTTCGACATCGAGCGCGTCCGGCGCGGGGAACTGGGTGGGATCACGGTTGGCGGCACCCAGCATCACCCAGAAACGCTGGCCGGCGCGTATGGGCTGTCCGCCTAACTCCATGTCGACCGTGGCAAAGCGCTCCAGCCGCTGGACCGGGCTGTCGTAGCGCAGGAGCTCCTCCAGTGCGATGGGCAGCCGCTCCGGATGGCCGCACACCCGGGCCCATTGGTCCGGGTGGCGCAGCAGGGCCAGCAGTCCGTTTCCGAACAGGTTGGTGGTCGTCTCGTGGCCGCCGAACAGCAATGAATTGCACATAGCCACCAGTTCGGGCTCGCTCAACCGGCCTGCCTGCGTCTCGGCGGCGATCAGCTGGCTAATCAGGTCAGGCTGCGGCTGCCGGCGGCGCTCGGCGGCGATGTCGCGGATGTAATTCGCCATGGCGTTCAAGCTGCACTGCGCCTGCTGGGCGCGCTCGGCGGTGGGCTGGCCGGCGGCGATAAAGGCGACGACGTCGTCCGACCATTGTTTGAACCGCCGGCGATCCTCAGCCGGTACGCCGAGCATCTCGGAGATCACGATGATCGGCAGCGGGTAGGCAAACTCGCGGATCACGTCCATCCCGTCGGCGTGCTGGACCGCCTCCAGCAGCTCGTCGGCCACCTGTTGAATGCGTGGCCGCATGGTCTCCACCGTCCGCGGCGTGAACGCCTTATTGACCAGGGCGCGCAGCCGGGTATGGTCCGGCGGGTCCGAAACGCCCATCATCAACAACAGGTGGTTACGCAGCTCGCGCGTTTGCTCGCGGGCCGCTTCCGGCAGTTGGCTGCGGTCATCGGCATGCCGTCGTGAGGACGAGCGCGGGTCCCGCAAAACGGCCACCGCCGCGCTGTAGCCCGTGAGCACCCAGCCGCCGACAAGGTCGTTCCAATAAACCGGGTTCTCGGCCCGCATCTGCTCGAAGAGCGGGTAGGGGTCCGCCAGGCTGTTGGGCCGCAGCCGCACGTATTGCTCGAGCGCCAAATCACAAGTGGCTGACATGGGCCGTTCTGTCTCTGCGCAGCGCTCAGGCGACCCGATACAGCGGCGCCAAACCCCGCGCAATCCGATTGACGTTCTCAGCTGCCATCGCCACCCGGCTGCGGATGGTGCCGTCCGTCGAGCCCGCCACATGGGGTAGGGCTACGACGTTGGGCAGTTGGTACACCGGCCGCGTGGGGTCCGGGGGCTCGTCGGAGAACACATCCAGCCCCGCCCCGCCCAGGCGTCCGTCCAGCAGCGCCGCGTAAAGGGCGGCTTCGTCCGCCAGCGCGCCCCGCGCCACGTTGATCAAGCAGGCGCTGGGCTTCATCAGCGCCAGGCGGCGGGCATCCAGGATGTGGCGCGTCTGATCGTTCAAGTGCAGGTGCAGCGAAAGGAAGTCGCTTTCGACGATCACGCGGTCCATGTCTTCCGGTGTGCCCAGGAAGTCCGGCCCGATTTCGCTGACAAGCTCCGGCTCGATGGGACGCACGTCGATGCCCATGATCCGCATCCCAAACGGCTTGGCGCGCCGGGCCAGTGCCTGCCCACTCGCGCCAAAGCCGATAATGCCCAGCGTCAAACCTGCTACCGTCCGTCCCATTGGCTTACCGAAACCGCCCGCTTTGAAGGTGGCGCTGGCTTCGTGGAAGCGCCGGGCCAGCATGAGGATCATCATCATGGCGCATTCGCCCAGCGCCGCGCTCGAGGACGTGCCGGGGCAGTGGGCGGCCAGCATCCCCTTGCTACGGATGTACGGTAGGTCCACGTGGTCCAGGCCCGTGCCGACGATCTGCCACAGGCGACAGTCGACTGCGGCGTCCATCATCGCGCGGGTCCCCACGGAGCCGCCGGAATCGAGCACCACCTCCACGCCGCGGAACTGCGCCTCCAGCGGTTGGCCCGCGTCAAATACCGCCAAGCAATGCTGGCTGCCGACGGTGCTGGCGATGAGCTTATTCCACATGGGGTCCAGGTGCGTCTCGGGCAGCCACACTACGTTTAGTTTGCGCATTGTCTCGTTCCGCAAGCCAGTCTGTTGTTAGAACACCACCGGCAGCGTCTTCAGCCCGCGGACGGTCACGTCCGGCTTGAATTCGGGCGCGGCGGTCGCCAGCCGGATGCCGGGCAAACGGCGCAGCAGGGTCGTCAAGGCGATGGCGACTTCCACGCGGGCCACTGGCGCACCGACGCAAAAGTGAATCCCGTAGCCGAAGGCGGTGTGACGGTTGTCCGGGCGGGTAATATCGAGCCGGTCTGGGTCAGGAAACTGAGCCGGGTCACGATTGGCCGCCCCGAGAAACGGCGACACGATCTCTCCCTTACGGATGCGCTGGTGGCCGATCTCGAAGTCTTCGGTCGCCAGCCGCAGCTGCCGCTGGACGGGGCTGTCATAGCGCAGCAGCTCTTCGAGCGCGCCCTTCACCAGGGCCGGCTCGGCCTGCAGCCGGCGCAGTTGGTCCGGGTGGCGCAACAGGGCTAACAGGCCGTTGCCGATGAGGCTGGTAGTCGTTTCCTGGCTGGCGGTGAGGAGTGTGACCGAGGTGGACAGCAGTTCGGCCTCGCTGAGCCGGTCGTCGCGCTCGTGGGCAACGATGAGCGCGCTGATGATGTCCTCCCCGGGGTTCTTCCGGCGCGCCACGATCAAGTGGTGGAGGTAATCACGAAAATGGCGCAGGCTTGCCTGACCGCGGGTCGCGCGCGCGGCGTCAGCGCCCGCGCCGAACAGGCCGATAATGTCGTCCGACCACTGCCGGAACAGTGGGCGGTCTGTTAGGGGCAGCCCGAGCAGAGCGCAGGCCACCGCGGCTGGCAGTGGGTAGGCGAAGTCCTGCACCAGGTCCATCGCCCCGGCGCCCTGGACGGCGTCGAGCAGATCGTCCACCAGCGTCTCGATGCGCGACCGCAGGCGTTCTACCACGGCTGGGGAAAAGGCTCTGTTCACCAGTGTGCGGAGCCGGGTGTGATTGGGTGGGTCCGAAAATATCAGGCCGGCTCGGTAGTGCTCGTAGAGCAGGTCCAGGTTGGTGCGCAAGTTCTCGGGCAGCCGGTCCAACATGGCCGCCATACGCCCCGCATTCGAAAGCAGTTGAGGGGTGCGCAGCGCGGCGATGACGTCATCATAGCGGGTGAGCACCCAGCTGTTGAGCGTCTCGCTCCAGAAGACCGGCGCCTCCAAGCGCAGCCGACGGTAATGGGCGTAAGGGTTGGCCAGGTATTCCGGCGTTAGCCAGTCCCGGTCGAGCGCGCCCAGCGCGGTCGCGGTCATACGCCGGGCACCTCCCCGCCAGCAGCTTGTTGGACAAGCTCTTGCGCCTTGAGGAGCATGCCCAGCCCAATAAAGGCGGCCGGAGACTTAGCGCGGCGCGCCAGGATCTCGTGCGGCAGCATTTCCGCGTAGCGGATCTTTTCCATCAGGCACCGGCGGCCTCGGCCGGCGCAGCGCCCCTACCTGGGTCCGAGGCGGTTTGCTCGGCACGGCGCTGCGCCTCCAGCCAGTCCCTGAAGTCGCTCTGGCGCCAGCTATAGCGCGGCCGGTAGCCCAACAGCCGGGTGGCCTTTGCGTGCGAGACGAGCGACGCATGCCCCTCCAACGGGGCGCGGAGGGCCACGCTCGGGTAATGACGGCTGATCAGGGTCAGGCTCGCCTCAAACGAGCAGGTGTCGGCGCCGTTGATCTGAAAGACCGCGTGCCGCAGGCTGTCATGCTCAACCGCCAACCGAAAGGCCTGGGCCGCATCGCGCGCATCGGTCACCGCCCACAACAAGTCTTGGGGCGAGGGCGGCCCGGGTCTCGGCCACACCGTTTGTCCGTTGGCCTCCACACACTTGCGGTAACGCTTCGTCCACAGCTCTTCGACCGTGCCCTTCGCCCAGCCTGAGCGCACAGCCACTTGCGCGCCCTCGCGATCCAGATACCAGTTGTGGTTGAGGCGCAGACAGATGGTCTGCAGGCCGTAGGCGTCGGAGTAGCGTTTGCAGGCCACCTCTGCCAGCAGCTTGCTCAGTCCGTATTCGTCATGGGGCTCGCAGGGGTGCGCCTCGTCGAGCGGCAGATAATGCGGCAGGAGAGGGCGCTTTTGGAAGGAAAACCCGGTGGCGGCGCCTGAAGAGGCCAAGACGACCTTGGGCACGCCAGCGCGGAGCGCGGCTTCCAACACGTGAACGGCGCCGATCACATTGATATTGAGCAGCTGCTCGGGTGTGGCCCGACCCGGCCCCGGAATGGCGGCCAGATGCACCACGGCGTCCTGCCCGGCGCAGGCGTCCTGCAGCCGGCTGACCTCCATGATGTCGCCGGTGATGGACGCCACGCCCTCCACCCGCGGTGGCGTACGGCTGTAATTAGTCGGGCTGTGCCCGGCCTGCAGCAGCTCACGCAGGATGTAACCCCCAAGCGTGCCGCTGCCGCCTGTGACCAGAATCTTCATACGAGTACCCTGCCTCGGCACCCCGAAAAATCAGGCGGCCCGGGCCTTCATCACCGCCTGCAAAAATGCCAGCCCTTCGCTGGCCAGGCGGGTCATATCGGGCGCCAGCGGTCGCCACATGCAAATGGCGCGCGCCAGCCAGTCCGCTTGCCCGCTAAAACCTTCGATCACCACCCAGCCCTGGTAGTCGATCTGGTGCAGGCCATCCGCCACGCCAGCCCAATCCACCCGGCCGGACCCCGGCGTGCCGCGATCATTCTCGATGGCATGCACGTGGTAGAGGTGCCGGCCCGCGCGCCGAATGGCGGCGCCCATGTCCTTCTCTTCGATGTTCATGTGGAACGTGTCGAGCAGCAGCCCGAAAGCGGGATTGTCCACTGCCTCGATTAGGCGCAGCCCCTCCTCGACAGTGTTGACGAACGAGCTCTCGTAGCGGTTAAGGACCTCCAGCGCCAGGCGCACGCCGCGCTCGGCGGCGTAGCCGGCCACTGGGCGCAGGTTCTCGGCCGCCAGCTCAAACTCGCGCTGCTTCTGGACCGGGTCTGTTAGCCACAGGCGACCAGGCGCGGAACAGATGGGCCCAATGACTCGATCGGCGCCCAGCCGGACAGCCATATCCACGCAATAACGCAGAAACGCCTGGCCGGCCTGCCGGTAGTCCGGATTGGAATGGATGAGGTCGCGCGTTTCGGGCAGGGCAGTGGAGATGATAGGCGTCAGGCCGGTGCGCTCAAGCGCGGCGGCCACAGCCGGCGCATCGAAGCTGTCCGGGTTCAACACGGCCACTTCGATTCCTTCAAAACCCAGCGCATGCGCTTTCTCGATGAGCGCGACGTCATCCTTGCCCACCAACTCGGCCCATACCCAGGGGCTGATGCCTAATTTCATCTGCGCTGCCACCGGCCCTCCGTCACAGCACGCCCACCGGCGTCGGCACGAAGGGCGCCGCCCGGTCCTGTTCCACCAGGGGGCGGTAACCGTCTGCGGTCACATGAAAGGTCTTCTCCATGTGGACGGCGCCCACGCCCGGCATGAAGATAGCGGCTTCCAGGTTGAAGATCATATCGACCTCCAGCGGCAGGTCCGAGGCGACGTCGACACAGTCATCTTTGATCCGCCGGCCATTCTCGGCCACCAGGATGGGATAGTCGCGAATATCCAGGCCGAAGCCATGGCCATGCGGAAACGACAGGGTGAGGCCGCAGTCCTGGAGCGTTTGCCACATCGCGTCGGGACCTCGGAGTGCTCAATATCGGCCGTATTCGCGGCCGGCCGCGGTGAAGGCTTCGATGTTCCCGGGCGCGGCGTCAAAGATCTGCCCGCACGTGCGCAGGATGTAACGCCCGCCGCTGGCGGCCGCGTCCAGGCAGCGCCGGACATGGTCGCGCACCTCGCCGGCAGTGGCGCTGGCGAGAATGCGCTCGTTGAATCCGCCGTTCAAAGTGATCTGACGGCCGACGCGCCGCTTCACGTCGGCCAAGTCGAAGTCCCCCGACCCGATCTTGGGTGTCAACGTTTCCAGCGCGTCCGCCCCGGTCGAGACCATTTCCTCCAGGAACAACGATCCCCGGCCGCAGTTGTGGTAACTGACCAGGAGGCCGGCCTCACGGGCCGCCTGCACGACCTGCCGGTCGTACGGCAGCATGAACTCCCGGTACATCTGCGGCGAGAAGCCCACGCCCGCCCAGCTCTGGTCGTAGAGCACCGAGTGGATTCCGGTTTTGGCCAGGTGCCTCACGCGGCGGATGGAGCGTTCCGTCAGAAACTCGGACAGGCGCTTGACGAACCCCGGCCGTTCGTACAGGTCGGTGCACAGGGTGACCAGACCCCGCATGTTGGCCGCTTCGCCCCAGACGCCGATAAAGTTGTGCGTAAAGAAGGCACGGTCGCCGACGGCACGGACCATCGCCACCAGTTTGTCCTGGTTGAGGCTTTCCGGCGCGGGCATATACTTGGCGAGCAGGTCGAGGTCCGATTCTTCCTTGATCGGCCGCTCCAATTCGTTCACCTGGTCCGCGGCGACCTGGTAGCCCCAGACCAGCGGACCCTCGGGCGTGGTCGCGGTAAACCGGTAGGTGACGGACCCGCCGCCGACCTCGGTGACCTCCTGATGGACCCGCCACGTCTCGAGGGCCTGCTCGGGCCATCGGTAGAGCATTCGCCAGAAATGGTGCATCGAGAACCAGCGATCGTCCACGGTGACGACGATCGGGTCGAGGCCCAGGGCTTCCTGAATTCCTATAATCCAGGCCGGGTTGTCGACAATTTCCTTGAGGATCGCGGTCGTGGTTCGGCCGGTCATGCCCCGGAGCAGGGGCATGCCCAACCAAGCCATGATCGGCACGCGGTCGGTCGGTTCGCCCTTGAAGGCGGCCAAAAAGCGCTCGACGGTGTTCATGGGTATGCCTTTCATCGCCTACCGCGACGGCCCGATCCGGCAGTTGGATTGTTGCAGGACTCCGGGATTGACAATGTTGGTCGGGACTTCTCCCCGCAGGGCCTGCGCGACGTGTTCGGCTGCCTTTTGCTGGAGCTCTTCGATGGCGCTCTCAGAATAAAACGCCGCGTGCGGCGTAATGATGACGTTCTCCAGGCCGAAAAGTGGGTGCTGGGGGTCACCAGGCTCTTGGGCCAGAACGTCGAGCCCAGCACCGGCAATCCATCTCTCACTCACGGCCTCCACGAGCGCGGTCTCGTCGACGACCGGCCCGCGCGATGTATTGATCAGATAGGCGGTCGGCTTCATCAGGCGCAGGGCGCGGGCGTTGATCAGGCCGCGTGTCTTGTCGGTGAGGGGCACGTGGATGGAAATGTAGTCCGCCTCCCGCAGCACTTGGTCCAAATCATTGGTCAACGTGCCATAGGGGGCCACGGCCTCGGGCTTGACCCACGGATCATAGGCCAGGATCTTCAAGCCAAAGCCGGCCGCCTTGGGGGCCAGCGCCCGGCCGTTGTGCCCGAATCCGATCAGCCCAAGTGTTTGGCCCCTCAGACGCGGAATCGGCCGCCCGGACTTAACATCCCACTGGCCACCCCGCGTCGCGTTGGCGAACTTCACCACGCGGCGGGCGCAGGCCAGCAGCAAGGCCATGACGTGGTCGGACACCTCCTCGAAGCAATAATCGGGCACGTTGGTGACGGGGATGCCGAGCTGTGTGGCGTGCTGCACGGCAATGTTGTCGACGCCGACGCCGTAACGGCTGACGATGCGACAACGTGCGGCCGCATCTAGCACGGCGGGGGTAACGGGCTTCCAGTTGGTCAGGATACCGTCCGCGCGTGGCGCGAGCCTCACCAGCTCTATCTCGTCGCCGGTTTCGGCGACCAGCAGTTCGGCGCCGGCCGCCTGGAAAATACGCCGCTCGATGTCAAGGGACGGCCAGGCATAGTCGGTAACCAGGACTTCAGTTGTCATCGTCGTCATCGCCTCGTGTCGGTGTTGGCGCGTCTCAGGCCCGGCTCGTCCTTGCTTGTTCGTTCCGTACGTCAGCCTTTCCAATTCGTTGATAAGCCGGCGATCATCGGCCAGACCTCGGGATTGGCCAGGTGCGGTGGCCGCTCGCCCTTCAAAACTTGCAGGGCCTGGCGGATGGCCGTGGACCACAACCGGTCCTTGCTGGCCGGCGTGGCGCCGGCAATATGGGGGGTGGCGATCACGTCATCACGCTGCAGCAGCGGCGACAGCGGATCAGGCGGCTCGTAGGCGAACACATCGAGGCCGGCGCCGTGCAGGTGGCCCGTCTCCAGCGCCTGGAGCAGCGCCGCTTCATCCACCAGCCCGCCCCGCGCGGTATTGATCAAATAGGCGCCGGGCTTCATCAACGCCAGGCGCTCGGCATTCAGGAGCAGCCGTGTTTCGTCACTCAGGGGCACGTGCAGCGAAACGACGTCGGCCACGCGCAGCACCGCCTCGATGCTCGGGGCCGGTTCCACGCCGATCGCACGGGCCTGCCCCGCGGAGATAGCGGGATCGAAGGCGATGACGCTCATCCCGAGTGCCAAGGCCACCTTCGCCACCCGACTACCGATGCGCCCCAGCCCGATCAGACCAAGCTGCAGCCCATCCACCTCGAGGCCGCGATAGTCGCTGAAGAAATCTACTTTGGCGCCGCGCCGCAAGTCGCGATCGGCGCGCTTGAGGTGCTTGACCGTCGCCAGCAACAAGGTCACGGCGTGCTCCGCCGTCGAGATCGTGGGCGCCTCCGGCGTGTAGCAGACCGCAATGCCACGCGCCGTCGCGTCGGGAATGCAGACGTTGTCCAGCCCGATGCCGGTGCGGGAAATAACCCGCAGCGCAGGGCAGCCATCCAGCATGGCCGCGTCATATCGAAGGCGTCCGCCCGCTATGATGGCGGCCGCGCCAGGCAAGGCGCTCAGGGGGGCGTCTGGGGTGGCGCCGGCCGGGCCTGTGGCCGTAGCCGTGCCGTCGAGCAGATGGGCAAACTCCGGGGGCAGTTGACGCTCAAACCAGATTTGATGCACGCTTCTCGTCCTCGTGGGGTGGGGTTGGGGAGATTGTTCGCGCAGCTGGCCCGGCCGGCTCGCCAAAATTCCCAGCGCCACCAGTGACTTGACGGCTTCTCACTCCGAGTTCTGGCTGAGGCCGAACTGTCTAGCCACTTCGGTCTCCAAGGCAGGGCGTACCCCGACTAGAGCGCGTTGTCAACGATGAAAGTTCTGATCTCGTCCTGGATGGCCTGATATCGCAGTGGCTGGCGTTTGCCCGTCCGAAAGCTTGAAAAAGTCTCCATGGATAACCCGCGTTGTTAGTGTGTTCCCGGCCCTATTACCGGAGCATTAATTGACATTTGTATGATTGTAGTATATCTTATAGCAAGATATCCTATCTTGCAACTATAAGTTTTGACCCTATATGTTTTGACCACTAGATAATCTGCGTGATTAGGCATCAGGGCGGTGTGCGCCTTACCCCAGTGAGAGATTTAGCAGGCTGGCATGCGACCGCGCAGTTGCCGGTTGACCAGGCCGGCGATGGCAATGACCCGCGCGGTGTGGTGCAACCGATGCTGGCGGTCCATTTGGGCCTGCGCCTGATCGCGGCGCAGCCGACCAATCGTATGCTCCACCATCACGCGCCGGCGCGCGAACGCTTGGTTGTATACGACATCTTCGGGTGGGCGCGGCTTGGCGCGTGGCGTGGCGCGTGGCGTGGCGCCCAGCCCCGCGGGCACGACCTTGGCCAGACCGACATAGGCCAAGTCGCCCAAGGCGAGCATAGGTGAGTTGCATGCGCCCTACCTTACACCCTGACTCGTTATCGCGCATCTATTCCAGTTGCTAACCAACTCGATCCCTTAGCCGGACCCCGACCACCGCTGGGGAACGGGCCATGCGGCCGGTACGCTCTCAGCGGCCGAGACAGAATTTGGTCACGGCTGCAAGTTCGCCGCGCGGTGCGCCCACGTGATGCCCAAGTGCCACGTCGCCGCACCGCCGCTATACCAGCCCGAGCCAGGCCGGATGACCGCCTGCTACCTCTACGAGGGAGCCGCGGCCAGCCCACTGGACGGAATCGCAACTGCCCGGCAGAGGACTGCTTCGTCGGCCGGCTAGCTTGCGGGTCAGGCTCGGGTGTATTCTGGGCACGGGCCTGCCGCCAGTACGGTGACACGCACACCGTTACCCTACGAAAGCAAACTATGACCAGACGCCTCAAGGTACTTTTCCTGACCCATCCCGTTAACGCCAGTTTGTTCACGCCATGGGGGAGCGACGTGGTGGCCGCCATTGGCGATCGCCACGCTCTGCGCATTCTGGATCGTGAGAAACCCCTCGCTCCGCAGTTCGAGGGCGTAGAGGTCGTCATTGACCACGGTGGGTCCGCCGGCACCCGCGAGATGCTCGACCTGGCCACCTCGGCCCGCCTCTGGCAGATCCTGGGCACGGGCCTCGATCACTTCGATCTCGAATATTGGCGATCCAGGAAGATGCCGGTGGCGAACTGCCCCGGTCCCTTCAGCGCCGTGGCGCTGGCCGAGTGCGCCATGATGTTTATCCTGATGCTGACCCGCAAGTTCCCGGTGACACAGCAGCACCTCAAGCAAGGCCGTTTCTACGAGCCATTGGGGATAGAGCTTGACGGCCTCAAGCTCGGCCTGGTCGGGTTCGGCGCTAGCGGCCGAGAGCTGGCCCGGCGCGCGCTGCCCTTCGGGCTGCAGACCTCCGCCATCGACATTCGCCACGTAGGCCCCGACGAGGTGGCCGAGTTTGGCCTGAAGTTCGTCGGCGGTCCAGACGACCTGGATCGGGTCGTGGCGGAATCCGACATTCTATCGGTGCATCTGCACCTCAACGAAAGCACCCGCGGCATTATCGATGCTCGCCGCATCGGGCTGATGAAGCCGACGGCCTACCTGATTAACGTGGCCCGCGGCGCGCTGGTGGACGAGGCCGCTCTCACCGATGCGCTGCTGAACGGTCGGCTGGGCGGGGCGGGGCTGGACGTTTACAGCCAGGAGCCCGTGGACCTGAGCTGGCCGGTCTTTAGCCTGCCCAACGTCGTGGCCACGCCGCACATCTCCGGCGTCACGGACGGCACCTCGCGCAAGCGGGCCAAGTGCTGCGCGGACAACGTGGACCGCATTGCGGCGGGGCTGGAGCCGCTCTATCGGGTGGATTGAGCGCGGGCGCGGCGCGGTCCACACAAACTGTAGGAGAGGTTATGAAAGAAAGCACCCTGACGGGACGTAACTTCAAGAAACCGGACATGACAATAGTGGACGTGGACGTCCACGCGCACGAATCGCCGGCGGCGTTGGCGCCGTACATCGAAATGCCCTGGCGTAAGACGCTCGAGCACCTGAGCACCGTCCCGGCCCGCTACCTGGACATCCCTGGCTTTGCGCCGAACATCGGTCTGTGGCCGTCTTTCCCGCAGAGCGGCGGTGACCGCCGTATGACCGTCACCTCGGCCCCCCAGATGCGCCAGGACCTCGACGATCTAGGCATCGACATCGGCATCATGTTCCCCGATCACCTGCTCTCGCATGCGGCCATCAAGCAGACCGACTATGCGGTGGCGCTGGCGCGGGCCTACAACCGTTGGCTGGTAGAGGAGTGGCTGAACCAGGACAACGGGCTCAAAGGCGCCATCATCGCGCCCCATCACGACCCGCAAGCTGCCGCGGCGGAGATCCGGCGCTACGCCGCCCATCCCCACGTCGTGGCCGTTTACCTGCCCACCTGCTGCGTGGACCCGCTGTACGGCAACCATCGCTACGACCCGATGTTCAAGGCCGCCCAGGACGCCGGCCTGCCGGTCATGCTCCACAGTGTGACCGCTGTCCATCCCGTGTTTCCCTTCAACCTGCATGGCTTCGACACGGTGTTCTCGGCGCACATCCTGGCCCACCCGTTCTCGCTTATCGCCAACTTAGTGAGCATGATGGAAACGGGCGTGCCCGTCCGCTTTCCGGAACTGAATATCGCCTTCACCGAGGGCGGTGTCGGCTGGGTGCCGTGGATCATGATGCGCATGGACAAAGAGTACGCCGAGCGGCGGCGCGAGGTCGCCATCCTGGCCGACCGGCCCAGCCACTACGTACGGCGCATGTACTTCTCCACGCAGCCGATTGAGGAGCCGGAACATCTGCAGGACATGGCGACCTTGCTGAGCTTGTTCGCGGGCGAAGACTCGGTGATGTACGCCTCGGATTGGCCGCACCACGACTTCGACCATCCCAGCAAGGTCTTGCAAATCCCGCTCTCCGACGAGGCGCGGCGCAAGATCATGGGGGAAAATGCCATGCGCCTGCTCAGGCTGGCGGCACCCGTCCGATGAAGGAAGAATACGTGGTGGCCACGACCGACCAGGTGCCCGAAGGGCGGCACATCGTCGTCCAGGTGCGCGGGCGCGAGATTGGGCTGTTCAACATCCAGGGTCAGTACTACGCGCTGCCCAATGCCTGCTTCCACCAGAACGGTCCCCTGTGCCTCGGCGCGGTGAGCGGCACCGTGGTAGCGAACGCGGACACCGGCTGGAAGCGCACCTGGTCGCTTCAGGGGGAGGTGGTCGTCTGCCCCTGGCATTCCCTGGAGTTCCATATCCCCAGCGGCCAGTGCCTGGCCTATCCCAGGCGCAAGCTGCCGACCTGGCCGGTCAAGGTCGACGGGACGGACATCAAAGTCATCATGTAAGTCCCACGCGAGACCAGAAGGAGCCGCTTCATGGAATCAGGCGCAGCCCGGAAATACCTGTACGCCGACCTGACCTGGCCGGAGGTCAACGATGCGGTGGACTTGCAGAAGGTCATCCTGTTGCCGATCGGCTCGACCGAACAGCATGGGCCGCATCTGCCGCTGGACGTCGACAACCTGATCGCCTCGAGCGTCTGCCTGGAGGCCGGCCGCCGGGCGCCGGACAAGCTCCTCGTGGCGCCCACCATCCCCTATGGCTTCAACGTCCACGCCATGGACTATCCCGGCACGCTGCATGTCGCCTCCGAGCATTTCATCGGCTACTGCCTCGACGTGTGCAAGAGCTTTGCCTATCACGGTTTCAAGCGCATCCTCCTCGTCAACGGCCACGGCTCGAACACGCCGCTGCTGGAGTTTGTTGGCCGGCGGACGATCCTGGAAACCGACGCGTTAGTCGCTTCCTTTATGTGGTGGAACCTGCTGCGTGTCAATCCGGGCTTTGTTGACACGGTCCGGGATTCGGTGTTCCCCGGCGGCGCCGGCCACGCCTGCGAGGTGGAGACTTCGCTGTATCTGCACCTCAGCCCCGAGAAAGTTGAGATGGACAAGGCCGAGGACCATATGGCTTGGTACAACCGCGCCGGCGCGACCGGCTATCAGTGGGGCGATGCCTTCGGCGCCGGTCCGGTAACCCTGGTGGAGTGGACCAGCACCTTTCTGGATAGTGGGGTGTTTGGGCAGCCAACCCTGGCGACGGCCGACAAGGGCCGGCGCATGTTCGAAGAAACCGTTAAGCGGCTGATTGAGTTCTCGGGCGAGTTTCAGCAGCGGGCCAGCCGCCCGCGCGTCGACTATCACCGGCGCCCGCCGACCAGCCCGTTGCCGGAGGCCTGAGGCCGCACGATGCTGCTGGAAAATAAAGTGGCCCTGATCACGGGCGCGGCCTCGGGCATTGGCCGGGCCACCGCACAGCTTTTTGCGCGGGAGGGCGCTTGCGTAGTGCTGGCCGACCTCAACGCGGTGGATGGCGAGCGCGCTGCGGAAGGCATTCGGCAGACGGGCGGAGACGCCCTCTTCGTCAGCGCCGATGTCGGCCGCATGGCCGACGTGCAGGCGCTGGTGCAGGCTGCTCACGCGCGCTACGGGCGCCTCGATATCCTGCACAGCAACGCCGCCGCTCATAGGGCGGGGAATGCCCTTGCCATTTCGGAGGCCGACTGGGATTGGACCCTGGACGTCTGCCTCAAGGCGAGCTGGATGCTGGCACAGCATGCCCTGCCCATCATGCTGGCGGGCGGTGGCGGGGCCATCGTCATCACCGGCCTCCGTGCACGCGCTGCGAGGCTATGCGAAGTACACCGCCTACCAGGCCGCCAAGGGCGGTTTGCTTGCGCTGACCCGAGCCCTGGCGGCCGACTTCGCGCCCAGCGTGCGGGTGAACACCATCCTGCCCGGCGCGGTCGTCACCGGCTTGTGGTCCGACACCTCGGAGGCCCAACGGGCGCGCATTGCGGACATGTGTCCGCTCAAGCGCAACGCGGCGCCTGAGGAAATTGCCCAGGTGGCTCTTTTCTTGGCATCGAGTATGTCATCCTATATGACCGGAACCTACCTGGTGGTCGACGGGGGGCTGACGTCCGTGATCCAGGTTCCGGAGGATCTATAATCGGCAGGTCCACGGGCAACTGCGCAGTGGTTGCTGCACCGAGGAGTTTCATGGAGAACGCGAACAAGTTTAAGGACAAATTGTCCCGGGGCGAGGTCTGCCTGGGCACGGTCATCTCGTTCGTAGACCCCACCGTCACCGAGGCCCTGTGCGGCGTGCTCGACTTCGTGTGGATCGATATGGAGCACAATGCGCTGTCGCTGGAGGTCGTGCAGGGACACCTGATGGCGACCAAGGGCAGCGACACCACGGCGCTGGTGCGCGTGCCGTGGAATGATCCCGTGCTGATCAAGCCGGTGCTGGACATTGGCGCGGATGGCGTGATCGTGCCGTTGGTGCGCAGCGCCGACGAGGTGCGTCGGGCCGTGGCCGCCTGCCGCTACCCACCGGAGGGGATCCGTGGCTATGGGCCGCGCCGGCCGTCCAAGTATGGGCGCTTTCACGGCCCGGAGTTCTGCCAGCGGGCCAACGACACGATCATCACCATCGCCCAGATCGAGCACATCGACGCGATCCGGGACATGGACGAGATCCTGGCCGTGCCGGGCCTGACGGCGCTCGTCCTAGGTCCCAACGACCTGTCCGGTTCCATGGGGCTGATGGGACAGCCGCGGCACCCCGACGTCATCGCTGCGATTAAGACGGTGATCGCCAAAGCCAGGCGCGCGGGTGTCCCGGTCGGCATTGGCAGTGGGGATAACCCCGACCATGTGCTCGAATGGATCGACATGGGCATGCAGTGGCTGGCGATGGGCAACGACGTCTCGCTTATGCTGCGGGCCGCCGGCCAGGTGGTTGGGCAGGTGCGCAGTCAGATCGGCCAGCCGGCCGAGGCGGGCGTGCCGTCCGGGAATTGACAGGTCGAGAGCGGACGCCTCAAGCGGGGCCCTGACACTGAACTGAGGACTATGAAGCACTGGGACGCCTACTGTACGCTAAGCCTGGTCCACTTCCTCGCCTTTCCCGAGTGCCAGGGTGGGGATGGGCCGATCCTTGAAACCGTGGCGCGTGTGGCCGAGGACCCATTCTTCGCCGGCATCGAGCTTGGCCGCATTAATGACGCGCAGGCGCGCCAGGCTGTGGCGCACCTGCTCGAGCAGACCCACCTGCAGGTGGGCTTTGGCGCGCAGCCCATCATCTTGGGCGGAAAGCTCAACCTCAACAGTCTGGACTCCCGCCAGCGGGCTGAAGCCGTCGACTGCCTCAAGGGTTACATGGATCAGGCGGTGGAGTTGGGCGCTCGGAGTTTTGTCATCCTGTCTGGACCCGACCCTGCCGAGGCGGACCGGCCGGCCGCCACCCAGGCGCTCTTCGAGTCCATTAGCGAGCTGTGCCTGAGTGCCCAAACGCATGAGCTGAAGGTCGTGCTGGAGACCTTTGACCGTGCCGTGGACAAGAAAACGCTGATCGGCCCGGCGCCGGAGGCCGCCGACTTGGCCGCCGCCATCCGGGCCCAATTTCCAACCTTTGGACTGCTGTACGACATGGGTCACATGCCCTTGCTAGATGAAACGCCGCTGAGCGCGCTGGCCACGCTCAAGGATCACCTGGTGCACGCGCACGTGGGCAACTGCGTGAAGGTGCCCGGCCGGCCCGCCTACGGCGACTTCCACCCGCGCTTCGGCTTTCCGGGTGGCGAGAATGACGTGGCCCAGCTGGTGGAGTTTCTGCGGGCGCTGTTTGAAATCGGCTATCTGCGCGAGGACCCGCCGATTGGCGGGCGCCCCTGGGTGGGCTTCGAGGTGCGGCCGCAGACCGGCGAGACCTCCGCTGCCGTCCTGGCCAACATCAAGCGTACCTGGCACGAGGCCTGGGCCAGGCTTTAAGCCGCGCACAGACGGGCGATGTTGCCGGCGGCGTGCCGATCCGCATGTCATCAATTGGCCAAGTCCCGGACCCGCACCGTGTGGAAAGGAGAGGGATACGACTGATCTGCCTGAGTTCATTTCCGCCGTCATTGAGAACATTGGCTTCAGAGTGGTGCACAAGAGAAGGAGACGCAATGGACTCCCGGAGTCATTCCACAGCTTCACCCGCCCAATGCCAGACGTGGCTGCAGCTCAGCGCGTCCCGTGCCGTGGTCGCGCTCGCCATCCTGGTCATGGCTGGGTGCGCGCCACAAGGAGGGTCCTCCGCGACCCTCGAAGACAACCTCGTCGGCTTATCGAGCCCCATCGAGGTCGAAATCCTCAATGAATTCTATGCCGACATGCGCCGCGAGGCTGACCTGCCCGAGAATAAGGTCACGTTGAACCTCGTGGACGCCAACGGCGATCCAGTCAAACAGTCAGCCGATCTGGAAGCCTTCCTGGCCCAGGGCTACGATGGCATCTTCTTCCTCGCCCTGGCGCCCGGCGGCCTGGATGACTTTGTCGCCCGCGCGATCGAGCAGGACGTATGTGTTTTTAACCACAGCGCCTCGCCGGTTACCGGCACAACGCAGAACGTCGTGCTCGACCAGCACGCCAGCGGCTACGAGGTGGGCCGTTTTGCCGCCGAGTGGATCAACGCGCGCGGGGGCAACCTCGAGGTGGCCTTCCTCACCAACCGCGCCGACCCGCAGTTGACCCTCCGCAGTCAGGGCGAAAAGGACGCGATCCGCGACCTGGCCCCTAACGCCGTCGTGGTGGGCGAGGTGGAAGCCAACACCATTGAACTGGGCGCGGCCGGTACGGCGAACTTATTGCAGGCGCATCCCAACATTCAGGTGATCCTGGCCTTCTCGGATGATGGCGGTTTGGGCGCCTATCAGGCCGCCACTGAAGCCGGCCACACCGATCCCGATAAGTTCTTTATCGGCAGCGCCGATGGCACACAGCTCGTCCTCGACAAGATTGCTGAGGGCGGCATCTATCAGGCCACCTGGTCGTACCTGTTCCCCTTCAGCGCGGTGCAGTGGATGCGCGATATGGAGAAGTGCCTGCGTGGCGAGGAGGTCCCACCGACCCGCATTCAGATCGGCCGTATCGTGACCAAGGATAATTTGGAAGAGGTGCGCGCCATGGTCGCCAACCCGTTGGCGCCGGAGGTGCAGAAATACTATAGCGATCCCGCCGTCATGAAGTACAGCGATGAGCCCCTGACCACGCCGAAATAGGGCACCGGCGGCTGCCATAACTGGACCTCGAGTGCCTCGCCTCCGTGCTGGAGGCGAGGCGCTCCAGAGCTTCCCAGGGTCGTGTTGGATAGTAGGAGGCGCGGATGCCGACTGAAGGTCAACCGCTCGTGCGGTGCGTGACGCTGACCAAATATTTTGGCGGTGTCCTGGCGCTCAACGGAGTTTCACTTGAGCTGTACCCGGCGCACGTCGTCGCCCTGGTCGGCGACAACGGGGCGGGCAAGAGCACGCTGGTCAAGATTCTCAGCGGCCTCCACCAGCCGGATGAAGGCGAGATATGGGTCGGCGACCGGCGCGTGGAGCATCTCAATCCGCACCGGGCGCGCGAGCTAGGCATCGAAACGGTCTATCAACACCTCAGCCTGTGCGACAACCTGAGCGCCGCGGCCAACGTCGTCCTGGGGCAGGAACCGATCCGCTTTCGCATCGGTCCCATTCGCCTCGTCGATGAAAAGCGCTGCGTGGAAGAGGCCCGGCGGCGGGTGAGTGAAATCGGGGTGACGCTTGAAAATTACGAGACGCCAGTGCGGCGTCTCTCGGGCGGACAGCGCCAGGCGATTGCCATTGCCCGCGCCACCGTCAAAGCCCATCGGTTGATCATGTTCGACGAGCCCACCGCCGCGCTGGGCGTCCGGCAGACCAAGGCCGCGCTCGGTCTGGTGCGGCGCGTGGCCATGCAGGGCGTGGCCGTCATCATGATCAGTCATAACTTGGATGATGTGTTTGCGGTGGCGGATCGGATCGTGGCGCTGCGGCTGGGCCAAATAACGCTCGACCTGCCGCTGGCCTCAACCTCGCGCGAGGAGGTAGTCGCATGCATGACCGGGATGTCATTCCAGAAGCCGAGCTAAGCGTCGTTCCGACTGCCGGTGTCTCGCCTTTGACCGCCGTGCTGGCCGGCGTGCTGCGCCACAATCGGCGCAACGCCGGCTTGTTGGCGGCACTGCTCGGCGCGCTGTTGATCCTCGCCATCTTCAGCCCTAAGTACATGAATCTGCAGAATTTCATTGTCGTCGGTTTGCAGATGTCCTATATCGGTATCGCCGCGCTCGGCATGACGCTGCTGATCATCAGTGGCAACGTGGACTTGTCCATCGGCTCGCTGTTTGCCCTCAGCGCAGTGGTGGCCTCGCTCCTCGCCCTGCGCCTCAATCCGCAGGTGGCCCTGCTGTTGGCCATTCTCCTGGGGGGCGTCGTCGGCCTGATTAATGGCCTGCTGGTCTGGCGCATCAAGCTTTCGCCCATCATCATCACGCTGGGGAGCCTGACCATCGTGCGCGGCCTGGTACTCCTGTTCACGGGCGGCTACGGCATCCGCGGTGTGCCCGAGGCGTTTGGGCTGATCGGCCGGGCCCGTCCGTTCGAAGTGCACACGCCGATCTGGGTCCTGTTCGTCTTGGTGTTGGTCGTCAGCCTGATCCTGCACACGACCACGGTGGGCCGGCATATCTATGCCATCGGCGGCAACCGCGAAGCCAGCGAAGCCGCCGGCCTGAACGTTCGGCGCCTTATCCTCGGAGTGTTTCTCGTCAATGGCCTGATCGTCGGGTTAGCCGGGACTTTAGCTGCCAGCCGTTTTGGTACGGCCGCGCCGAGTTTTGGCATTGGCTACGAGCTGGATGTCATAACGGCCGTGATCCTCGGCGGGGTCGCCTTTACTGGCGGCGAGGGTAATATCCTGGGGGTAATGCTCGCCGTAGCGCTCCTCGGCGTTCTGAACAGCGGGATGGTTTCACTCGGTATTGATCCGCACTACACCCAGGTGGTCAAGGGCGGGGCGCTGATTTTGGCCGTGACGCTCGATCAGTTGGCGAATGAACGACAGGAGCGCTATCGCACGCTGCTGGCGATGCGCGAGCGCCACACTGCCTGAAAGACCGCCAGAGCAGCCATTTTTCTTAGCCGGCGCTCGCCGTACGCGCCCGGAGGTGACCCATGCTGAACAAAGTCAATGTCCTCGATCACATTGCGGTGACAGTGAGCGACATGGAGCGCTCGCTGGCCTTCTACTGTGGCCAGCTCGGACTGCGCGAAGTCGAGCGGCACCGCCTCGAAGGCGCCACCATCTCGAAAATGGCCGGCAAAAACAAGGTGATCATGGAGGTCGTGCGACTGGCCGCGCCGGAAACACCCACCGTGCTGCTGGACCTACAGCAGTATCTTTATCCCCCGGGCACTGTCTCGACCGCCAGGTTGGGGGACTCGGCGCAGGCGCACTTTTGTTTTGGCGTTCCAGATGTCAAGGCGGCCTACGAACAGCTGAAGGCCCAGGGTGTCGAATTCGTCTCGGACCCGGTGAGCTTTGATCTCGAGTGGGGCAGCGTGCACGTTGTCTTCTTCAAAGACCCGGACGGCTTTGTGCTTGAGCTCGTGCAGAGCCCCATTGAAACGAAACCCGGCCATTCGGCGCACGGGTAAGCAGGGTAGCCCTATGCCAAAGTATGACCTGGACAACAAGGTGGCTATTGTGACCGGCGGCGGCCGCGGCATTGGCCGCGCCGTCGCCCTGCGCCTGGCGCGGGAGGGCGCGTGCGTCGTGGTGGCGGATATGAACGCGGCGACGGCGGCCGGCGTCGCCGAGGAAATTGCTGAAGCGGGCGGCGCGTCCCTGGCGCTACAGGTGGATGTGACCCGCAAGGCCGACGCCGAGCGCATGGTGCAGGAGACGGTGGCGCGCTTTGGCCGCCTGGACATTTTGGTCAACAACGCCGGCATCGGCGCGGTGGCGCGGCTGATGGACACGGACGAGGCTACCTGGGACGCCTTGATGAGCGTCAATGCCAAGGGGGTGCTGCTGTGCTCGCAGGCGGCCGCGCGACAGATGATGGCCCAGGGCAGCGGCGGGCGCATCATCAACAATGCCTCGGGCGCGGGCAAAATCGCGCCGGGGCAAAACATGCCGCTGGGCGCTTACGCCGCCAGCAAGCACGCCGCCGTGGCGCTGACTAAGCAGATGGGGCTGGAGCTGGCGGGCGACCGCATTCTGGTCAACTGTGTCTGCGCGGGGATCGTAGACACCGAGATGTGGGACCTGATCGACCGCGAGGTGGCCAGGGCCGAGAATGCGCCGGTTGGCTCGGTCAAGGCCCGCGCCGTCGCCAGCATCCCGCTCGGCCGCATCGAGCAGCCTGAAGATGTGGCCAATATGGTGGCCTTTCTCGCTTCCGACGATGCCAGCTACATCACCGGTCAGGCGCTCAATGTCTGCGGCGGGATTTTGCCTTACTGAAAGGTGAACCATGCGTGACGTTGCTTATTGGCCCAAGGCCTTCCTGGACGAAATCCAAAACAGCACGCCCGACCACGGCGCGCTACTGCGGGCGCTGGGTGGGCCGAGCTTTGTTTATCGCACGCCCCAGACCACTATCTGGATCGATCCCTATTTCTACGGGACGCCCGATGATGCCGTCCCCGACGCTTATCGCGCCACGTCCATTCCAATTAATCCCGAGGAAGTGACCTTTGGCGATCTAATCATCTCGACCCACGACCACGTCGATCATTGCCATGCGGGAACGCTCGTTCCCATCCTGGCAAACACGTCGGCCGTGTGCGTGGCGCCAGAGTCTTCGGTTCGGAAAATGCGCCAGTTTGGCATCGCCGCCAACCGCATCCGGCTGGTCAAGCCGGGCGACAGTTTTCAGTTTCGCGACGCCCACTTCCAGGTTTACCCGGGCCACGATTCCAACGAGCCGCATGCCGTCACCTTCGTCCTCACGGCCGGCGGCACGACGCTCTTTGTGTCCGGCGATACCTCCGATGGGCCGGGGTTAGCCCAGGTCGCGGCGGAGCATCAGCTCGACTATGCCCTGCTGGCCTTCGGGCGCACCTGGTATATGACGGAAGAAGAAATGCTGGCCGTGGCGCGCAAGCTGCATCCCCACACCCTGCTGCCCTTCCACTGGGAATTCTGGCGCAACCACACCGGCAGCGTCGGCAAGCTGTTCGAAGCCTACTACCGCGACAAACCCGACTTCGACATCCTGTTGCTGCTGATTGGCGACGCCTTGCAGTTGGCGCGGAATGGCACAGCGTAACGCCGTACAACTGACCCCTACAGAGGACGACCGTCGATGCAGTACCGGTACCTGGGAGATTCGGGGCTCAAGGTTTCGTTGCTTGGTTTGGGCGGCAACACCTTTGGCCGCCACTTTCAATTCGGCAAGTACAACGACCAGGCTGGCACGACCGCCCTCATCCAGCGGGCCGCCGAGCAGGGCGTCAACCTGATTGACACCGCCGACATGTACTCCGGCGGCGACTCGGAGCGGTACATTGGCCAGGCCATCGCAGGGCAGCGTGACCGTTTTGTGATCGCCAGCAAGGTCGGGCAGCCCTGCGGCGAGGGACCGAACGCGGCCGGCCTGGCGCGTGGGCACATCCTGCGCAGCGTCGAAGGCAGTTTGCACCGTCTCGGCACCGATTACCTGGATGTTTACTACGCGCATTGCCCGGACCCGTACACGCCCATCGACGAAACCCTGCGCGCTTTTGACGATCTGGTTCGCCAGGGCAAGGTTCGCTACCTCGCCTGCTCCAACTTTGCTGCCTGGCAGATTGCCCAAGCCAGAGAAGTCGGCGATCGGCGGGGCTATGCGCCTTTTTTGGTCAGCCAATCCCCTTACAACTTACTGGAACGCGAAATCGAGTCTGAGATCATCCCTTGCTGCCGGCAATATGGGATGGGTATCGTCGCCTACTTCCCGCTGGCCCAAGGGGTTCTAACGGGCAAGTATGCGGCCGGGTCGTCGGTGCAGCCGGGCACCCGCGCCTGGCAAAATCCCAGTGTCATTCTGGCCCGGCAGATGAGCGCCAAAAATCTGTGCACCGCGGAGGCACTGGCCCGCCGCGCCGAGGCACGCGGACATAAGCTCAGCGACCTTGCCCTGGCCTGGCTCGCGGCCAAGCCTAGTGTGTGCTCGATCATCACCGGTGTGACCAGCCTGGAGCAGCTGGAGGCCAATATTCGGGCCCTCGATTGGACGCTTGGCCCGGAGGAAGTCGACGAGATTGAGGCGGTGATCCGCGCGACCGACTGAGCGGCGCCGGCCGGCGCTGTGCGCTCGCATGCCGACGCCTTTGCGCGACGCTATTCAAGCCAGTACCTAAAGGACAAACATGATCACCACTGAAGCAACCCAGACCCACGGCCTGGACAAAACCGCTCTGCTGCGTCTGTACCAGCAGATGCTCCTCATTCGCGTGTTTGAAGAGCAGGTGCTTGACCTGTACGCCCGCACCTTGATTCCCGGCATCGCGCACGTCTCCATCGGGCAGGAGGCCGTCGCCGTCGGCGTGTGCGCGGCCCTGCGCGCCGACGACTACTTGACCAGCACCCACCGCGGCCACGGGCACTGCCTGGCAAAGGGTGCCCAGCCCGACCGCATGTTTGCTGAGCTGTTCGGTAAGGAGGCCGGCTATTGCCGCGGCAAGGGCGGCTCCATGCACATCGCCGACCCCGACACCGGCAACCTGGGGGCCAACGCCATTGTCGGCGGCAGTCTGGCCATTGCCGCCGGCGCCGCCTTGAGCGCAAAGCTCCGCGGGACGGGGCAGGTGACCGCCTGCTTCTTTGGCGATGGCGCCGCCAACCAGGGCCTGCTGCTCGAGTCGATGAATATGGCGGCCATCTGGCGGCTGCCCGTGCTGTATATCTGCGAGAACAACCAATATGGCGAGTACACGCCCATGCAGTCGGTGACGGCTGGCCAGCTGCACCGTCGTGGTGAAGCCCTCGATGTCGCTTCGCTGATGGTTGACGGCATGGACGTATTGGCCGTTTACGCCGCGGCCAGCCACGCGGTGGCACGCGCGCGTGCGGGCGAGGGGCCCAGCTTCCTCGTCTGCCAGACGTATCGCTATCTGGGCCACGGCACGAGTGATCGTGAGCGGCCCTACCGTACCCGCGACGAAGAACAGGTGTGGCGCGAGCGCGATCCCATCCATCGATTAGGCGAGCGGTTAGTGGCCAGTGGGCAGGCCACCGCCGACGAGCTGCAGAGCCTTGCGGCTGCTACCGAGCAGGAAATCCTGGCCGCAGTGGCGTTTGGCCAGGCCGCGGCCTATCCCGCACCCGACGAGGTCACTCAGCATGTCTACGCCAGCTAACGACCGCGAGCTGACCTTTGCCCAAGCGGTCAACGAGGCCCTCCACGAGGAAATGGAGCGCGACCAGCGCGTCCTGATGATCGGGGAGGACGTCGCCACGGCCGGCGGCGTCTACAAGCTCACCGAGGGCCTCCTCGCCAGGTTCGGTCCTGAGCGTGTGATCGACACGCCCATTTCGGAGGCCGGCATCGTCGGCCTGGGCATCGGCGCCGCCATGACCGGTATGCGTCCCGTCGTCGAGATCATGTTCGGTGACTTCATGGCGCTGGCCATGGACCAGCTTGTCAACCAGGCCGCGAAAGCTCACTACATGTCCGGCGGTAAGTGGCAGGTGCCGCTAGTGATCCGTACCACCATGGGCGCCGGGCGGCGCATCGCTGCCCAGCACTCCCAGAGCCTGCACGCCTGGGTCAGTCACATTCCAGGTCTGAAGGTGGTCATTCCCTCATCGCCCTACGATGCCAAGGGCCTACTCAAGACCGCGATCCGTGACAATAACCCGGTCGTCTTCTTGGAAGACAAGATGATGTACCGCGACAAAGGGCCGGTCCCCGACGAGACCTACACGCTCGCCCTGGGCGCGGCGGCTGTCAAGCGCCCCGGCGAGGACGTGACCCTGATCGCCACGTCCAGCATGGTCTCTGTCGCGCTCAAAGCGGCCGAGCAGCTCGCCGCCGAAGGCATCAGCGCCGAAGTCGTCGACCCCCGCACCTTGACCCCTCTGGACGAGGACACCCTCGTCCAGTCCGTGGTCAAGACCTCGCGGTGTATCGTTATCGATGAAGGCTATCAACGCTTCGGCGCGTCGGCCGAGCTGGCGGCGCTGGTCAGCAACAAGGCCTTCTACTATCTGGACGCGCCGGTCCAGCGCCTCGGCGCCATGGATGTGCCCATCCCGTTCAGTCCGGTCCTGGAAGATCAGACGATCCCCAACGAGGCGCTGGTCATTCAGACCGTGCGCCGGCTGATCGGCCGCTCCCAATGAGGTGACGCATGGCTGCAGAGGTGGTGATGCCGGCACTGGAGATGGCACAGGACAGCGGCCGGCTGGTGCGCTGGCTAAAGGCCGAGGGCGAATTCGTCCACAAAGGCGAACCCTTGATGGAGATCGAGACGGACAAGGTGGTCGTCGAGATCGAGGCGTCCGGCTCTGGGGTTTTGTCCAACGTAACCGCGCATCCCGGTGACGACGTGCCGGTCGGGCAGGTCATCGCGCTGTTGCAGCCCGTAGGTGAGCCGCTCCCGGCCGCTAGGGAGGCGCCGCCCGGGTCCGCGCCAGCGTTGCCGCATCTCGGCCGGTCAATGCCGGTGACCCCGGTTGCGCGCCGCCTGGCCGCCGAGCATGCTCTGGCCGTGGACCAAATCCCCGTTGCCGCCGAGGCGAGCCGCATTACGAAGGACGATGTTTTGAGCTACCTGAAGTCCCGCCAGGACCTCGCCGGCATAACCGCCGTGTCGCCACGTTTGAGGCGAGCCTCGCCCAAGGCCAGGCGCCTGGCCAGTGAGGCTGGCCTGGAACTCGGCACGCTGGCCGCCTCTGGTCCAGGCGGGGCCGTGTTAGCCGCTGACGTGGATAAAGCGGTGACACAGTCAAGCCAGTCCAGTCCAGCCAGCTCACCTCCAGCCCGGCCGTCCGGCGAATATACCGCGCTGCCGTTGAGCGGCATGCGCAAGGTCATTGCCAGCCGCCTGCACGCCAGCTACCAGGCTGCCCCGCATGTTGCCCTGTCACTTTCAGCGGACATGACCCAGGTGCTGCATTTGTGCGAGAGTCTGCAAGCCGCCGCCCAGGCCCGCCTTGGCCATCGCCTCACGCTGACGGCTGTGCTGTGCAAAGTGCTGGGCAGCGCCCTGCTCGAGCACCCTCGCCTGAATGCCCATCTGGTCGAGCAGGAGCTTCGCCAGTTCTCGACGGTCCATCTTGGCGTTGCCGTCGCCCTGGCGGATGGCCTGATCGTGCCGGTCATCCGTCACAGCGAGCGCGCGCCGCTGTTCTCGATCCAGGCGGCCCTGCTTGATCTGGCTGAGCGTGCGCGCCAGGGCCGGCTGGGCTTGGACGAGGTCTCCGGCAGCACGTTCACCCTGTCGAACCTGGGCATGTTCGGCATCGAGCACTTTACCTCTATCCTGAATGCGCCCGAAGTTGGGATCCTTTCGGTCGGGGCCGTCAAGGATACGGCAGTCGGCGTGGACGGACAACTTGCGCTGCGACCAATGATGCAGATGACGCTCAATGTCGACCATCGAGCAATCGATGGAGCCGTTGGCGCCGCCTTCCTGAAAACCCTGCGGGAACTCTTGGAGAATCCGTACTTGCTGCTGTGAGGCGCTGCCGCGCCTGGGGAGACTGTGGCCAGCCATCGTTGCTCGAATACTCAATAGCAGGTGATTAGTGCCATTTTGGACCTTAGAATCAACAAGCACCTGTACGGAAACGCATACTGCGTGTCCAGGTGTTTGTACCCGCTGCCCATGTGCCTTTGGTGCAGTTGGTCAGTCTTGGGGCCGCGCTTCTGGAATTCGATGAAACCGCCCATCACCTGATAGGCGGTTTGCATTTCTTTCATCCATGTGCCCGACTATTGCGCTTCTTGACAGTTGAATCTACAGTGCCTGACAATCGGTCTACATCTCGTCAGGCTTTCAGAAGCCGGAGATCGTCGGGTTTGGCGGAGAAGCCAGCCTGAAGGTCTAAAGATAACAGCCCACGAGCAGGGCGCATAACCCGGAGGGCGTGCGTTCGAATCGCACCCCCGCTACTTGGATGTCTACTTCAAGAATAGCAGCGAGCGAATACTGCGGCTTGGCCTGCAGGGCGGTACCACGCCAATCAAGATTGGCCCAAGAGCCACGACCGACCCGTACGGCCATGCCAACGACGAATAAAAGGCAGAGCCCTGGTTCGCGGACTATTTCGTGGCTGCTATCGCGCAGCCCATGCCGCGCTTTGATGGCTTGCGGTCGAACTTTCGTGAACGCCGGAATGGCGGGATAGGGGCATTTACGCCCGACAACGTGCCCGGCTTCGACCGGGTGCTCCCTAACCTGTACATGATCGCCGACGGCAAGCATGGCTTCAAAATGGTGGGCGTCGGTAAGCGGCTGGCTCGCTATCTGATGGGCGATACGGTGCCAGAGCTGCAGCCCTTTGTCCTCAGCCGTTTTTCGGAAGGCAAGACGTTCGGCGCCTCCATGAGCCATTCGCCGTGGGTCTAGGTCTGCTCGCCCACGCGGCTGGGCGTGCCGCAGTGGCCGCGCTGCCGCCGCGCCAGGCAGTGCCAAAAAGCACAGCGGGCAGTGGCGCCTTTCGTTTGGTGTCGGGTTAATCCGGATTGCGGTTGCCTGTGTTGCGCCCGGTCAGCAGGCCGCGCGCCAGGACAGTGGCCAATAGCGCGACCGTCGGCGCGCGGCCAACCAGGGCGGGGCAGGCGAAGGAGCGATCAAACGGCGTGACCATGAGGGCAATGATACATCAATGCGGAGTGCGAGGAGGCTTTGTCATTCTTCCTTTGACTATCGGTGACCGTTATGGCCGTTGGCGCGCTGCTGCGCGTCCATTACGGCCACCGCGGCGATGGCGACGACTTCGTCCACGTCAT
>CAYUYN010000007.1:0-4550 GCA_964449185.1 uncultured Anaerolineales bacterium
GGCGCCCGCCAGCGGCGCTGTGCAACCGCCGGCGGGCGCCTCCTCTCCGGGGCGAGCGGGTGGCCCTCACCAGCTCGCCCTAATTTGGACTCGGGCAGGTGACATTCCGCGCGGCCGAACTGGACAATTGCCACTGCCCGACAACGGCTGCGCCCGCCAGGATGTTGGTCAGGCAAAGGAACTCAAGCGCATGACCGCGGTCCACGCAGATCCACCGATTGGCATCCAGCTCGATGCCCTGCTGCCGGCCGAAATGGCAGCCAAGGCTGAGCAAGTGGGCGTGAAGAAGGCCCATCTGCCGGCCTTGAGCATGTTGGTGCTGTCGGTGCTGGCCGGGGCCTTCATTGCCCTGGGCGCGCTCTTTTCGACCACGGTGGTGGCCGGCGCGTCCGGGCTGCCCTACGGCCTGGTGCGCCTGCTGGCGGGCCTGGTGTTCTCGCTGGGCCTGATCCTGGTAATCGTGGGCGGCGCGGAGCTGTTCACCGGCAATATCCTGATCGTCATGGCCTGGGCCAGCGGCAACGTGAGCACGCGGCTGCTGTTGCAGAACTGGATCATCGTCTACCTGGGCAACTTCGCCGGCGCGCTGGCCACGGCGGCGTTGGTGTTCGCCAGCGGGCAATTCAATTTTGGCCAAGGGGCGGTGGGCGCGGCCGCGCTGGCGACCGCGAATGCCAAGGCCGGGCTTGGTTTCTGGCAGGCGCTGATCCTGGGCATCCTGTGCAATGCGCTGGTGTGCCTGGCCGTCTGGCTGACCTTCAGCGCGCGGACGACCACCGACCGCATCCTGGCCACCGTGCCGCCGATCACGGCCTTCGTGGCGGCCGGGTTCGAGCACAGCATCGCCAACATGTATTTCATCCCGATGGGGCTGTTGATCAAGACGGGCGCGCCGGAGGCGTTCTGGACCGCCAGCGGCAAGACCGCGGCGGACTATGGCAGCCTGACCTGGACCAACTTTTTCCTTAACAACCTGCTCCCGGTCACGGTGGGCAACATTATTGGCGGCGCGGTGCTGGTGGGGGCGGTGTATTGGTTCGTGTATCTCCGGCCGCGCACGAGCGCGCCGGCCGCTAGCGCAGGAGACTGAGGTGGCGGAAGAACGGCCGGTCGCGCTGACCGTCAATGGCGAGCTGTGGCTGACCTGCATGTGCACGCCGGCCGACCTCGACGCGCTGGCGGTGGGGTTTCTGTTCAACGAGGGCCTGATCGAGGCGCCGGCCGACGTGACCCTGGCCGAGGGGCAGGGCCTGCGCCTACAAGGAGGTAAACATGTTTAGCCCGATCGTAGTTCCTTTGGATGGCTCAGAGCTGGCCGAGCAGGCCCTGGCGCCAGCGCGAACGTTGGCCCGGCACAGCCACGCCGAACTGCGGCTCGTGCGCGTGGCGGCTCCAAAACAGATGTTTGTGCCGGCGGAGCCCGGTTTTGGGGTGCTGTATCCGGACCAGTCGCTGGTCGAGGAGCGGAAGGAGGCTGAACACTACTTCGCGGGACTGCAGACGGCCTACGCCGATGATGACCTGCGGCTGCATGTGGAGATCCCGGAGGGCGATGTGGCCGGTGGGGTGGTGGACGCAGCCCGGCAGGCGCAGGCCCGGCTGGTCATCATGTCGTCCCACGGTTATTCAGGCGTGAAGCGCTGGTTGCTCGGCAGCGTTGCTGAAAAGGTGCTCAACGCCGCGCCGTGCCCGGTGTGGGTGGTGCGCGCGGCAACGCCACCGCGGCATATGCTGATTACGCTGGACGGTTCTACTTTGGCCGAAGAGGTGCTGCTGCCGGCCTTCTCGGTGGCCCGCTGCTTTGGCGCTAAGGTCACTCTGCTGCGCGTGGTGCCGGAGATCGGCGGGGCGGATATCAAGGCCCTGGATAAGTTTGAGCGCGGGTTCGGCCGCCGCCTGGTGGAGGAGACCCATGAGGCAGCGGCGGACTATCTCTCTCGGGTGGCTGATCGATTTAGGGAGGCAGACCTTGAGCTGCACACCGCGGTCCGGTCGGGGCCGGCGGCCGACACCATTCTCGAATATGCGGAGCGGCACGCTGTCGATCTGGTGGCCATGACCACGCACGGCCGCACCGGCTTGCGGCGCTGGATCTATGGCAGCGTGATGCACAAAGTGCTGGACCAACTGCCGGTCTCGATGTTGGTGGCGCGGTCACGGGAGGATGACTTGGGCTGACGCGGATCGGCCGGAAGGATGGCGCAAGCCCAAAATGAGAGACGGCGCATTGCGCCGTCTCTGCGTGTGTTGGAGAGCGACCGAGCTCTTGGCTGTCTACGTGGCGACCGGTGAGAGGCGGTATTCGAGCAGGTCGTTGAGGTGGTGCTTAGTGGCGAAAGCGGCGGCCTCGGCCCGATTGGCAACGCCCAGCTTGACGAAGATGTTGCTGACGTAGTTGCGCACGGTGCCCTCGCCCAAATGCAGCTGCTGGGCGATGTCGTGATTAGTCTCCCCGACCGTGATCAGGGCCAGCATGCGCCGCTCCTGTCCGCTGAGCTCGGCAAAGGCGGCGGAATCCTGGGCATGCGCGGCCCGGCGCACGGCCGCGAGTATATTCGCGGCCACGCTCGGATCGAGCAGGGCCTGGCCCTCGCCGGCCATTTCGATCGCCCGCACCACAGCCTGCCCACCCGCCTGCTTGAGCACGTAGCCCGCCGCGCCCGCGCGGATGGCGGCGAACAGCATCTCGTCCTCGGCATAGCTGGTCAGCATGATGACCTTGGTCTCCGGGAGCTGCGACGTGATCTCCTGGCAGGCATCAATGCCGCTGGTGCCGCCCAGGCGGATGTCCAGGATCACGATATCCGGCTTGAGCGCCAGGCTCTTGTCCACCGCCGCGAGCGCATCGCCGGCCTCACCCACCACCTCCATCTCCCGGTGACGGTTGATCAGGGCTTTCAGCCCCAAACGCACCACCTCATGATCGTCCACCAGCAAAATGCGTTGCCGCTGCATGGCTGCCTCCATGTCACTCGGAAAAGTTCCAGGGCCGTCTCGGTAGGCCGGGCGCCGCCAAATGCGCCCACCTGATTATAGGTCAGCCGGCAACGCGCCCCCAGTGACATTCTTCATGAATGGTCAGTGATTTTCAGCCACGGTGTGCGGTCGTCGCAAGCGTTTCGAGTGCGCAGACCCAGTCCTTCGGTGGCACTCCGCGCCAGATAAACCGCGCGGCCCGCGCCTCAGGCTGTGCCAGTCGAGCCAGGCGGGTAAACCTGGCAGGCGCAGCCGACCCGGCGGAGGCCGTGCGTGCCTTCGTCTACCGGATTGCGGCCGCCGTCGAGCAGTCGGGTTTTAGGGCGGGTGGACCGCTCCAGACCGTGGCGCTCGAGACGGCGACGAGCAGTGATCGCCTGAATGCCGTGTGCCAGGCCGCGTATCGGGAGCTGCAAGGCGCCTTTGCCGACAAATTGGTGGCCGGCGGTTTCGACCGCGAGTCCGCGGCCGGGCTGTCCACCTTCATCACGGCCGCCATTGAAGGCGCCATTATTCTCAGCCGCACCAATCACACCGGCGATCCGCTGCGCGCAGTGGCCGACCACCTGGGTCAGGCGTTGCGCCGGGCCAAGCCTGCGCCGGATGAGTAACATCTGCTGTCTTTACCTGCGTTCTCACGCGCCTGGCGCGCCAGCGCTAAGCCGGAGACGGGATCCTAAATCTGGAGCACCCCGATACGTGCTCATCAGGCGTATGGGCTTGAACCGATATCACAGGAGGCAATGATGAAGCTGGCGATCTTTGGCGCGACCGGCAAGACCGGCAAGCACCTCGTGGAACAAGCATTGACGCAAGGGCATTCGGTGACGGCGCTGGTGCGTGACCCTGCGCGGCTGGGCGCCCGGCACGAGCGACTAAATGTGGCGCAGGGGGATATCCGCGATGCCGCCCAGGTCTCCCAGGCGGTCGCCGGAGCGGAGGCCGTCCTCAGCGTGCTGGGGCCGACGGGCAACAACCCCGCCTTCACCGTTAGCCAGGGCATGGACAACATCCTGGCGGCCATGAAGACCAATGGCGTCAAGCGCCTGATCGTTTCGGCCGGCGCCGGGGTAGGCGACCCGCGGGATAAGCCCACCCTGGTGCACGCTTTCTTCGGGACCATGGTTAAGCGGCTGTCGAAGAACGTGTACCAGGACATGCGGCAGGTGGTGGAAAAGGTCCGCGCCTCGGACGTGGACTGGACCATTGTGCGCGTGCCGATGCTGACAGACGCGCCCCGGACCGGCAACGTGTGGAGCGGCTACGTGGGCAGGGAGATGAGCTCGCGCATCACGCGCGCCGACATGGCCGACTACATGCTCAAGCAGCTCACGGACCGGTCGCACGTGCGGCAAGCGCCGGCCATCAGCAATTCCTAGGCGGGCGGAAAGGCAGGCCGAGGGCCGCCAACCATGGCAGACAAAATTCTTGTGACAGGGGCAGCGGGCAACGTGGGCCGCGAGGTCGTGTTGGCGCTGCAGCGGGCCGGCCAGCCCGTCGTGGCGGTGGCCGTGGATGCTGCCGATGCCCGGCGCGTGACCGAGATCAGGCCATTGGTCAGGGTGAGGAGGCCA
>CAYUYN010000007.1:4650-10383 GCA_964449185.1 uncultured Anaerolineales bacterium
CTTTTGTTTTGCGAATCGCCTCAGGCCACTTGGGCTTCGCCGAGAGGCGCTCCGCAGTGCGCGCACGCCTTCCAGCTTGGGTCAACTTTTTGACCGCAGGCAGCGCATTCCGTCATCCGCAAGCTCACCTGTGCCTGCGCCACAGGCGCGGGCAGGCCGCAGTTGGGGCAGAAGGCAAAACTCTGCTGCAGAGGGAAACTGCAATGAGAGCACTGCCGCACCCTCGAAGCCGACGACACGTTGACCGTCGGCGCGGGGGCCGATTGTGAAGCAGGGTGATGCTGCTCCTCATGATTCATAGCTGCGTGCATCAACATACAACCGCACATAAGACGCTCCTTTTTGAAATCCGCCCGGAAATAGTTCCCTCGCATTGTTTCATAATGGCATGAAGAATCTGCGAAGATCAAGCGAAGATCAAGCGAAGATCACACAACTTTCGGTATGCCAAGCGTCTTTCCGCCGATCGTCAAGGCCAGGCGCAGCGCTTCGCGCTTTGGCCCGTGAGGAGTTAACCACCACTGCTCAAAGAGTATCTTGCCCCAATGCCACAGCCGCCCGACGGGACGAAGCGTAATCTGCGGCGACGGTTCGGCGAAGAAATTCCCGAAGGCAAAGCCGGCCATGCTCTCCCCGGCCTCCAACATGCAGTAGCCAAGGCCGGGGAACTCGTCCGCCGCGCCCGGGCCGGTGATCTCGGCGGCGATGCGGCGGGCGACGACCTCGGCCTGCGCGTGAGCGAACACACCCGCCTTCGGCAGCATCAGCGCCACATCCGGCTTCCAGCGCCCGGGGATGGGGATCGCCGTCGCGTCGCCCAGCGCATACACATTCTCGTGCTGGGTCTGGAGCGTCGCGCGGTTCACCGGCACCCAGCCCGCCTCGTTGGTCAGCCCGGCATCGCGCGCAATGCGCGGCCCGCGGTGCGGCGGGATGGCGGCGAGTAAATCGTATTTGAAAGAGTCCTTCCCTTCAAACGCAAGTTCGCGCGTGGCAGTCTCCACCTTCGTCAGCTTATGCAGTGGATGAAAGGAGACGTTTTTATCTGTCAGCATTTGCTTGACCGCCTCGCCCAAGGCGGGACCGGCGACCGGCATGGGCAATGGCTCGGGAGTGAACAGATGCACTTCAACGTTATCGCGCAGGCCGCGTCTGCGGAGGGTATCGGCGATGAGCATTGCGCCTTCGTGCGGCGCGCCGGGGCATTTGTAAGGCAGCGCGCTCACCACCACAGCCACCCTGCCGCCGCCGAAATTCTGCAAAGCGTCGCCCAACTTTGCCGCGCCCTCGTAAGTATAAAAGGTATGCGCGCTCTCCGCTAAACCCGGAATAGTTTCGGGGGCGAGTTCAGCGCCGAGGGCGATGATGAGATAGTCGTAGGGGTGGGTTTCAAGCTCACCGGTACCGCGCGCGCTCGTCCGCACCGCGCGATTAGCCACGTCAATCGCCTGCGCTTCGGCCAAAACAAGTTCGACGCCGGGAGGGACCAGTTGGCGCACGTCACGCGCGATCTGCTCTGGCCGCCGGTCGCCGCTCATCAACCACAGGAACGAGGGCGCAAAGGCGTGTCGGGCGCTCTTCTCGACCAATATCACGCGGTGCTCGCGCGGCAGCAGCCGCCGCAATTCACCGGCGGCGATCAATCCGCCAATGCCCGCGCCCAGAATAAGAATCGATTTGCCGCTCATCGCGCCGCCTCCATTTCGCGGAATGCTCCGCGTTTGAGAATAACTGTGTCAGAAAACCAGAATGTGATCGGCCTCGGCAGTCCAGCACCCTTCTAAATCCAAACTGCCGTCAATCACACCCTCAATTTTGTGTTCAGGCTCGAGCCCGCGAGCCTCGCCACATGTCCCTCAAGTGGCAACTTCGCCGCGCTGCGCCACAGCTTTGACCATTCGCTCAACGTTGTAATAGCCGTTGGGCGTTTTTTGCCCTATGCGAGCGCACTGCACCCCGTCGCCTGTGAAAAAGACTCGCACACTGGCTTCGGGCTTCTTGACCATATTCATCGCCAGCCGCAGAGCGTTGTACGGGCGCTCGTTGCCGTATGGCCCGTCGTTGATGATAAACAAGTATTTCTTCTTTGAAGGTTCGATCATACGCCGAGTTCCTTTCGTGCTTGTCTAGCCTCGCGCCAACTCCGCTCCGGCTTCCAAATGCTCGAGCAGAACTTGTCGCATCAGATCACAAGCTTTGATGATTTTGGGATTACTCAAGCGATAGTACACATTCAGTCCTTCACGCCGCGTGGCGACAATTCCCTTCTGGCGCATGACGGCTAAATGTTGAGAGAGGTTGGCCTGGCTGATCTTCATGGCATCGGCCAGTTCGGTCACGGATTGCTCTCCGTCGCGCAGGCGGTCAATGACTTCCAGCCGCTTGGGGTTGGCAAGCGTCTGGCAGATGCTGGCGTGCAGTTCGTACAGTTGAGAGTTGGCCATTGGACTACCTTACTATATTAGAATTATCGAATATTATAATCCGGCATTTCGGCTTGTCAACTCGACTTCTGCAGTGACATAAGTTGGCTGGTGCACCTTAACAACCGAGCGGCGCATGCGTTGACCAGGCGCGCGTGGCGGGACTACACTCCCTGTAACCGGACCCATTCTGGCTGCTGAACGCAGGGCGGTGAGCCATGATCCCACGGGTCGAGTTTCCCGAGTTGGTGCGGCACTATGCGCCGCATTTCGCGGGGGTGTTTTCACCGGAGGCCCTGGTGCAGTTCGAGCGCTACCTCAGCGGCTTGATGGTCTCGGAGAACAAGACGGTGGAGGGCATCAACACGTCTGGGCTCACAACCGGGTGACCCTGCACTACAGTGACGACACCTCCGACTATCCGGTGGCCTTCCCACTCTGGCGGACGGCCGACGCGGCCCACATCGAGCGCGGGCTGGTGGCGGCCGGCACCCCGCTGCGCGCCGCCAAGCAAGCGCTCAAGACCGAGGCACCCGACCAGTGGCGCAATTACCTGCTGGCCTTGTGGCGGCGCAAGTCGGACGAGCCGGCCGTGGCGGCCTTGTACGCCAGCAAGCTGAACAGCGCTCAGCAACTGCTGCAGCGCTAGGTGGAAGCCCAGCCGGCGTTGCGGGCGCATGTCCCCGTCACATTCGGCGCCGTAAGCTGCCTGTAAGATTTCCGTCTTACGTTAGACGAAACAGATCGTTCCATTCTTTACATAGGACCGACACTTGACTCATAAGCCTGCTGCGCCCCGGATCCCCGAAACGGCCGCCGGACAACTGCCGGCCGCGTACACTTACATCGACCTGCAGGCCCGTGGCCGGGAGGCGCCGCAGCGTCCGCGCGTTGTCTTCATCGAAGTCACCAACCACTGCAATTTGCTGTGCGAAACCTGTCCGCGGACTTTCGTCAGCTACGAAGAGCCGAAGACCCTGGGCTGGGAAGACTTTTTACGCATGGTCGAGCAGTTCCCCGACATGCAGCGCGTCGTGCTGCACGGGATCGGGGAGCCGCTGATCAACCGCGACCTGCCGCGGATGATCGAGCATCTGAAAGCGCGGGGCGTGACGGTCCTGTTCAACACCAACGCCACGCTGCTGACCGAGGCCTGGGGCCGGAAGCTGATCGCCAGCGGCCTGGACGAGATGCGCTGTTCGATTGACGGCGCCAACCCGCGCACCTACGCCGAGATTCGCGGGGCGCCCCTGCTGCCCAAGATCGTTCAGAACCTGCGCCGCTTTACCAGCCTGCAGCGCGAGCTCGGGGCCGCCACCCCACGTGTCTCGATTTGGATGACGGGCATGCGCGAGAACATCGACGAACTGCCCGACCTGGTGCGGCTGGCGGCGCAGGTGGGCGTCCCCGAGGTGTACGTGCAGCGCATGGTGTATTCGCTGGATGAGGGCCAGGCGCCGGGGATGATGGACGCCGGGCACGCGCTGTTTGACGACTTCGATGCGCAGGCCGACCGGGCGGTGGCCGCCGCCGAAACCGTCGCCGCCGAGCTGGGCATCGGGCTGCGCGCCTCTGGCGCCACCGACCCGCGGCACAGCCTTGAAGCGGCACACAAGCCAGACCCGCGCCCGTGGGCGGCCTGCCTGCGGCCCTGGACCACCGCGTACGTCACGGCCAACGGCAACTGCCTGCCGTGCTGCATTAGCCCCTTTGCCACAGCGGACTATGAAAGCCTGAAGCTCGGCAACCTGTTTGAACGGGACTTTGAGAAAATTTGGAATGACACCCGCTACCAGCAGTGGCGGGCCGACCTGTTGAGCGACCAGCCCCCCAAGCCGTGCGCCGGCTGCGGCGTCCATTGGAGCCTGTAGCGCCGCCGTGCATGCGATCGATCTAAAGCCGCCAAACCCATAGGCGCACCGCCATGTCGGAAGAACGCTCTGCTTACCTCGTCGCCCTCGAGTCCATTGCCGCTGAGATCGTTGCGCATGCCGCCGCCGAGATTGACCGGACGGCGGCGTATCCACGCGCTGCCTTGGACGCGCTGGCCCAGGCCGACCCGCTCGAAGGCCCTGTGCCGGACGCCAGTGAGGCCTGACGTGCCCCACCTGGCCCAACGACTCTTTGGTGGAGGTGTTGGATGACCTTGCCAACGACGGACCCGGCCTCGGACTGTGCCCCGACCGCGCCGCGGTGGAAGCTGTGGATCTATACCAACTACGACTGCAACCTGCGCTGTTCCTACTGCGTGGCCAAGTCGGGTCCCAACGTGCCGCGCCGCGCCATCGGCCTGGCCAACGTGCAGCGCCTGGTGGACGAGGCCGGGGCGCTGGACTTTGACCACATCTTCTTCACGGGGGGCGAGCCGTTTCTGCTGAACGACCTCTACGATATGCTGGCCTACTCGTCGGCGCGGGTCAAGACCACCGTGCTCACGAACGCCATGCTGCTGGGCCAGAAGGTGCCCGGCCAAACTCAAACGCGGCTGGACCGGCTGGCCGAGATCGCCAACGACAACCTGATCGTGCAGGTAAGCCTGGACGGCGGCCGGCCCGAGGACCACGACGCCTATCGCGGCCCGGGCACATGGGCCAAGACGGTGGAGGGCTTGCGGCTCTTGCAGGCGCGCGGCTTCCGCGTGCGCCTGGGCACGACCGAGACGCCGGTCAACTCGGCGCACCTGGCCGCGCTATGCGAGTTTCACCGCGCGCTCGGCATCCCCGACGAGGACCACTTTGTGCGCCCGCTGGCCCGCCGCGGCTTCTCGCGCGAGGGGCTGGAGCTGGGCATGCATAACCTGGTGCCCGAGCTGACCGTGAACCTGGACGGCATCTTCTGGCACCCGCTGTCCACCGACGCGGACATGCAGGTCAGCCGGCAGATGTTCCCGCTGGCGGCGGCCGTGGAGCGGGTGCAGAGCCAGCTGGATACGCTGGCCCGCACCGGCACCCTGCCGCTGATGACCTTTACTTGAGGCTAAGCGCTGGCTCCCGTGGGGAGCCCGCCAGCCCACTCAAACCGAGAGGCCACATGATGCACGCTTACGTTCTCATTGAAGCCGAACCCAGCCGGGTGCAGGACCTGATCCGCGAGCTGCCGAACATGGAGCTGGAAGGCTCCGTCATCAAGCAGGTGCACGCGGTCACCGGCCGCTATGACCTGATCGCCTTCGTGGAAAGCCCCGATCTGCAGTCGCTGGGCAATTGAGTCACGACCGGCATAGGCGGCGCCGTGGGCGTCCGCAAAACTGAAACCTGCCTGGTGGTGTGGTAGGCGGGTGTGGGGCGATCCGCGCTGGCCGGCGCTGGCG
>CAYUYN010000007.1:10483-11925 GCA_964449185.1 uncultured Anaerolineales bacterium
CGCTCGGGCTGATCTGGCTCTACGTCGCCTATCGCCGCGCGCGCCACGAGCAGCGGCGCCGCACCCAGTCCGTGGACCTGTTCCCGGCCACCCTGAGCGAGAGCCCAACCTAAAATATGCAGGCCCTGCTGGTCATCGCCAAACAGCCCGCCTCGGGCCAAACCAAGACCCGCCTGACCCCGCCGCTCTCGCCCCAGCAGGCGGCGCAGCTCTACGAGTGCTTCCTGCGCGACACGCTGGACATCGCGCGGGCTGTGCCAGGCGTGACCCGGTTGGTGTATTACGCGCCGGACGACGCGGCTGGTTACTTCCAAACGCTGGCGCCAGATTTTGAGCTGACACAGCAATGCGGCGCCGGCCTGGGCGAGCGTTTGGACCATGCCTTGAGCCACTTTCTGGCGCTGGGCTTTGAGCGTGTGGTCGTGATGGACAGCGACAGCCCCACCCTGCCGCCGGGCTATGTGGCGCAGGCTTTTGGAGCACTGGCCGACCACGACGTGGTGTTGGGGCCGTGTGAGGATGGGGGCTACTATCTAATCGGCCTGACCCGGCCGCAGCCGCGCCTGCTGCGCGAGGTGCGCATGTCGCAACCCAATGTGCTGCGGGATACCCTTGACTTGGCCGAGCAAGCCGGGCTGCGGGCGGCCCTATTGCCCCCCTGGTACGATGTGGACACGATCCAGGCGCTGGCTCGGCTGCAGACCGAGCTGCTTGAAAACACGGGACGGCCCGCAACGCAAACGCGCGCGCTGCTCTCGTCCCTGGCGCTGTCCAACCTCCCGGTGCCATGAACATCGTCGTCAGCGTGCCGGCCCGCAATGAAGCCGGCTGTATCGGCGAGTTGGTGCAGGCGGCCTGGACGCAGCCGGTCGCCGAGGTTATAGTGGTGAACAATGGCTCCACCGACGGCACCGCCGAAGCAGCGGAACGCGCCGGGGCGCGGGTGGTGGTGGAACCGCGGCCGGGCTACGGCCAGGCTTGCGCGGCGGGCATGGCGGCGCCAGGCGCGCCTCGTGGAGGTGCCGGTCAGCTATCGGTCACGGCGCGCCGGGCGGTCCAAGGTCAGCGGCACGGTGCGTGGGACGATCCTGGCCGGGTACGCCATTCTCGGCGCCATGTTCCGCTACACGTCCTGGAACCCGGGATAGGAGAACCTTTGCCATGGACACCGGCCAGACACTGCGTGAAGAGGTTCGGCAGGCCTACTCGGCGGTCGGCGAGCACCCGGATGGCCGGCATCCGTTTGCGGTCGGACGCCTATTCGCCGAAGGCTTGGGGTATCCGGCGGAACTCTTGGAGCGCCTGCCGGCGGCGAGCGTCGAGGCCTTCACCGGGGTTTCCACGGTGAGCGTTTTCGCTGATCTCACTGCCGGCGCGACTGTACTGGACCTGGGCTGCGGGGCCGGGCTGGACACACTGATTGCCGCTGAGCGTGTTGGACC
>CAYUYN010000007.1:12025-31915 GCA_964449185.1 uncultured Anaerolineales bacterium
GACTGGTTTTCCTGAATCGCCGGCGCCAAGGAAGGCGTGGCCTTCCTGGACGAGTTTCGGGCCGTGGGGTTTGAAGACGTGGTGCTGCTGCGCGCCAGCCGCAATTTGCGGACCAAAAACCCCAAAGTCTTGGCTGCTGAGGTGCGCGCCAGGCGCTTGTGACTAAACACTATAGAAAACTCGAGCAGGTTGTGGCTGGTGCAAGCGCGTTTGAGGGTGGCAAGCGTGTCGATGCGCTCTTGAAAACAAGAGGCCTGATCAGTTCGCTATGCTTGGTTGAAATAAAGCACCACCGAACACCTTTATTGAGTTCGAAGGAATATCGTGGTGATTGCTGGCCCATCTCGGATGAATTGGCCGGGAGCATTGCGCAAATTCAGAGGACGGTGCAAAAGACGATTGAAAGTGCCCGAACCAAATACGAAGGAAAAATGGCAGGGGGCGATCCGACAGGCGAGGTCGCCTTCTTATACCAGCCGAAAGCATTTGTTGTAATTGGTTGCCTCGATCAATTTTCCACAAGCCTTGGCCCCAACGAGACACGCTACAGCTCCTTTGAGCTGTTCCGAAGGAACGTGACTAACCCTGAAATAGTTACATTCGATGAGCTCTATGAGAGAGCAAAATTCATTGTTTATCACTCTGGCAAAGGCCAGATCCCTGACAATTCAAGCCCTTCCTTCGATGAGACAGAGATACCCTTCTAAGGAGCTGTGACCTCGACCTGGCCACACTCAGTCCTCCAGCGTCTGCACCGCCAACGCCAGATCAGGCGGACCGGGCACGGTGTAGATCGCCGTGGTCTCTAGCTGGCTGTGGCCCAACAGGGCCGCGTACAGGTTCTGCATCTGGTCTGGCTCCTATGGGTATAACGTATGCTTGGCCTGTGCCCCTGTTTCCCGCGGCCCGCATCCAGTCCAGCCGGCGGAATGGGGCTGGCGCCAGTCCTAACTTTTATACGCCGCCAGTATGCGCTCCATTTCGTCGTTGACGCCCTGGTCGATCCAGCGGCGGCGCTGGTCGGCTTCGAACCAGGCGAGAGTGCGGCGGATGCCTTCGCGGAAAGGGATGACCGCCTGGAAACCGGGGACGAAAGTCTTGATCTTGCTGTTGTCGAAGATGACGCTCCAGGCTTTGTCGCCCAGCAGGTTGTCGCCGATGGCGGGTGAGACTTTTGCGATGAAGTCGGAGGCGATGTGCACCAGATTGGCTTTGGCGCCGGCGGCGTCGGCGATGGTCTCGTAAATTTGGTTCCAGGTGAGCACTTCGTCGGCGGTGATGTGGAAGGCGTGGCCGATGGCCTGGTCGTGGCCGAGGAGGCCCACGAAGCCGCGGGCGAAATCTTCGGCGTGGGTCACCACCCACAGCGACGAGCCATCGCCGTGGACGATGATGGGCCGGCCCGCCTTGATCCGGTCGACGAGGGTGTAGCTGTCCCAGCCGCCGATGGCGATGGGGAAGTTCGTCGCGTAGGTGAGCGACGGCCGCACGATGGTGACCGGAAAGCCGTCCTCGCGCCAGGCTTGCAGCAGGCGCAGCTCGCAGGCGATTTTGTTGCGCGAATAGTCCCAGTAGGGGTTATGCAGCGGCGTGGCTTCGGTGATGATCGGGTGACTGGGCGGCTTCTGGTAGGCCGAGGCGGAGCTGATAAAGATGAACTGCTTGACCCGGCCGGCAAAGAGCGCCAGGTCGCGCTCGATGTCGGCCGGGGTGAAGGCGATCCAATCGACCACCACGTCGAACTGCCGGTCGCCCAGGGCCTGGCGCGCCTGGCCCGGTTGATGTATGTCGGCGACGATGGACTGGATGCCGGCTGAGTCCCCGCCGCGCTGGCCGCGGTTCAGGTGATAGAGTTCCACGCCGCGGGCCACGGCCAACCGGCTGACCGCGGTGCTGATAAAACCGGTGCCGCCAATAAAGAGAACTTTCAAGGTCATCCGCTCCTGGCGGCTTGGCGCCGCCTTATGGTCAGGCAGGGCGCCGCCTCATAGTCAGGCAGGGCGCCCACCCCATCCGCTGCGCTACTAGGGCAGGCAGGGGGGCGCCCCTACAGAGTTTTCAGACGCTCCTATCATTACCAGACCTGCGCCAAATGGTCAGCCACGCGAAAGGCGAGCGCCATGATCGTCAACACGGGGTTGAAGCCGCCATTGGTCACGTGCAGCGAGCCATCGGCGACCAGCAGATTGTCATGACCATGCACGCGGCCCCAGGCGTCGACCACCGAGTTACGCGGGTCGTCGCCCATGCGGCAAGTGCCGGCCTGGTGTTGGCCGGCGCTTAGTTTCAGGCCGGGCAGCCGACCCCAGACCCGCACGGCGCCGGAGGCCTCCAGCCATTCTTTCGCGCGCTCCAGCATGTAGGCGGCCGTCCGGAGAGTTTCGGGATGCGTCGCGCCGGAGAGACGCGCCACGGGCCGGCCCCAGCGATCGCGAACAGCAGGGTCGAGGGTCACGCGGGCCTCTGGGCTGGGGATCTCCTGGACCGGGCTGGTGACGCGCATGACGCGCGCATAGTTCTCCCGCATAAAGCGCTTGTTCTCCAACCCCCAGCGCGGCAAATCCGGCGGCAGGAAGTGCTGCCAAAATCTGATGGGCAATTCGATAATGTCATCGGTCATCATTCCGCCGCCTACCACACCCGCGTTGCCATGGTTGAAGCGGACCGTGACCGTGGACATGCCCGGGCCCAGTCCGTCGTAGACCGGCTCCGGCATCAGACCCACGGCGGCCGGGTAGTAGTGTCCTTGCAGATGGCGGCCGACCTGATCGTGATGGTTCCCCAGGCCGCGCGGGTGGCGGGCCGACGCCGAATTGAGCAGCAGCCGCGCGGTCTCAATCGCGCCGCCCGCGCAAATCACCACCGCGGCCCGCGCGCTCCGCGGCTGACCGGCGCTGTCAAAATAGCTAACGCCGGTCACGTGACCGGCGTCATCCGTGGTGATTCTTTCCACCACGGCTTCGGTCAATAGATCGCAGCGCCCGGTGGCGAGGGCGCGCGCAATCAGGGTATTGTGCGTGCCATTCTTGGCGTCCACCGGGCACGGGACGCCGACGCAGTATTGGCATTGGATGCAGGCCGGCCGCCCGCCATAGGGCACCGTGTTGATCAGCGCCGGGATGGGGAAGGTCTCCCAGCCCAGGCTGGCAGCCCCGGCGCGCAAGGCAACGCCCTGCGGGCTGACGGGCAGGGGCGGCAGCGGGTAGCCGATCCGGCGCGGCCAATGGCGCGCGCACGCCTCGCCGTCACCGGCCACGCCGACCTCCCATTCAGCGCGCTCGTAGGACGGCGCGAGGTCGTCGTAGGTGATCGGCCAATCGGCGAGCGAGCTGCCGGTGGGGACGCCGTAAGTGCTGGCCATCCGAAAATCTTGCGGGAGGAAGCGCCAGGCCATCCCACCGAAGACCCGCGTACCGCCGCCCACCACCGCCGCATTATTCTGATAGTCGCCTTCATGGGGCCGCACGACGCGCGCCTGTCCGTCGAGATCCACCGCGACGCGCGGGTTGCCCTCGATCTCCGGCCCAGCATTGTGGCCGTAGCGCGAGAAACGCTGATTGCGCAAGTGATCGGGCGGAGCATGGGCGATGCCCAGAGGGCGCCCGCGCTCCAGCAGCAGTACGCGCTTGCCCGCCTCCGCCAGTACGCCGGCCGCCACGCCGCCACCGGCGCCGGCGCCGACCACGATCACGTCGTAGGCTGTCATGGCCGCGTGTCCGCGGGCCTGCCGGCCACAAAACCAATCATGCGCCAGGCCCCGGCGTCCCGATTGCCGCCATTGCCAGGGTCGCTGTAGTAGCCCTCGACGACGTGCTGAACAACGGCCTGGAAAAACCTGGCTGGATCGATCGGCCACGAATGGACGACGTCTCCGGCTTCTATCCGGCGCAGGAGCGCATCCTGCTCGGCGGTCGGCAGCGCCGTGAAGCCCGCCTGGGCGCTGGACAGCGCCTCCGCCTCCAGGGCCTCCAATCCGACGCGGTATGTTTCCAGGTAATCGTGGAGGTCATGGTTGAACTGGCGCGCCAGGTAGTCGCCGACGCCGGCGTCCCATGCGCCCAGATCCTCATCCGGCGGAATGATTCGATCCATCAGGCTGCGCAAAGTCATCAGGTGGGCAGGTGCAAGCATGTAGAAACTCGGTTCTGGCGCTGGGCGTCAGCCGGGTACCTCACAGGGCGGACACCCTCAATTGGCCTAGCGGGATGGAAGCTGATTGTACCATTTATCCAAATCGCAAAATTGCCGCTCGCGGCTGCGCCGACGCCGGCTGTGTTCACTCAATCTGATAGGGTACGTCAGTGACCACGACCCCCTTGCGGAAGAGCAGTGCCAGCCGCAGCCACACCGCGGTCTGGGTGTGCAGCAGATTGTGGTACCAGCGCCGGGCCACAAACTGCGGCACCACGATGGTGATGACCTCGCTGGGCTGGCGCATTGCGGCCAGGCGCTCCACATACTGCAGCAGCGGCTCGATCATCAGGCGATACGGCGACTCGATCACGACCAGCCGCACGCCGTTGCCCCAGCGGTCCCACTTGGCCCGCACCTTCGCCGCTTCGGCGGCATCCATGGAGACGTGCACCGCGGTCACGTCGGGCGAGAGCGACAGGGCGTAGTCCAACGCGGCCAGGCTGCCCCGGTGCACGCCGCTGATGGGGAGGATGACACAGTGACGGCGGACAGGCGCCACGGAACCGTAGTCCTCGAGCGAGAGGCGCTGCGCCAGGTCCCGGTAATGATGGTGAATGCCAAAGAAGATGTACACCAGCACCGGCACCAGCACCAGGATGATCCAGGCCCCGTCGACAAACTTGGTGATGGCGAAAATGCACATCACCACCGCCGTGCAGACGGCGCCAAAGCCATTGATGACCATCTTCCATTTCCAGCCGGGCGCGTAGCGCAGCACCGAGCCCGGCTCGCGCACCTCGACCCCGGGCTTCAGATGACCAATCTTCCACCAACGGCGGGCCATGCCGCCCTGCGACAGCGTGAACGACAGGAACACGCCGATGGCGTACAGCGGGATCAGCGCGGTCACGCTGGCGTTGAAGCCCACGATCAGCAGGCAGGCAATCACGGCCAGAACGGCGATGCCGCGCGCGTACACCAGCCGGCTGCCGCGGTAGGTCAACTGGCGCGGCAGGAAGCCATCACCGGCGTGCAGCGCGCTCAGCCGGGGGAAGTCGGCAAAGGCCGTGTTGGCTGCCATGATCAGGATCAGGGTCGTGGTGCCCATGGTGGCCAGGTAGAGCACGCCCCGGCCGTGATAGATGGTGCGCGCGAGCTGTGAGATGACTGTCTCGTGTTCCGACGGCACCGCGCTGATTCTTCCCGCCAGCAAGGTAATGCTCAGAAAGAGGATGCCCAGGATGGCGGACATCCACACCAGGGTGATCCCGGCGTTGCGGCTGCGCGGCTCCTTGAAGGCCGTGATGCCGTTCGAGATGGCCTCGATGCCCGTCAACGCGGCGGTGCCGCTGGAGAAGGCGTGCAGAATGAGAAATAGGCTGACGACCGTCACTTCGCCGTAAAACTGGAGGGGCGGCGGGTCGGCCACCACGCCCAGGCTGCCCAGCACGTAGCGCACCAGACCGATTCCGACGGTCAGGAACATCATCCCCACGAAAAAGTAGGTGGGGATGGCGAATGCGGCGCCCGATTCCTTCACACCGCGCAGGTTGATGAGCATGACGAAGAGCACCAGCACGACGGCCACGTGCACCCGCCAGGGGGCCATGGCCGGGAAGGCCGAAGCCAACTGCGCCACGCCAGAGGAAACGGACACCGCTACGGTGAGGATGTAGTCGGTGAGCAGCGCGGCGCCGGCAGTCTGCGCCGGCAGCTCACCCAGGTTGTCGCGGGCGACGATGTAAGCGCCGCCGCCACCGGGGTAGGCGTGGATGGTTTGCTCATACGAGATGGTCACCACCACCATCAGGCCGACAATGGCCAGCGCGATGGGAAAGGACAGGCCGAGCGCAAGACTCCCGGCCGCGGCCAGGATGATGAGGATCTCCTGGGTGGCATAGGCGGTCGACGAGAGCGCATCGGAGGCGAACACCGCCAGGCCCACGGCCTTGCCGATGGTCTGGTGCGGGGCGTCAGCCGTGGCCAGCGGCCGGCCGATGAGCCAGGTGCGCCACGAGCGGCGCGGCTGATATACCTCCACCCCGTTCGCCGCCGTCGGGCTGCTGGGGGCTTTGGTCTTGTCTGAGTCAATGGTTGTCATTCTCTCTCACTCATGTTCCGCCAACGATGGCACAATCCAATCAGGGCAAACTCCGCGATGACCGACAGCGTGAGCAGCGCGGTTCCCGCACCCCCGGCTGCGGCCTGGCTGATCCAAGCCTGAATACCGAAAAAGCCGGCGATGATGCCCAGGCTAAGCACAAACCACGCCGCCCGGCGGAAAGGGCCGGCGCGGCGCTCTAGGGGCAAGGGCACGTCGGTGACGACATACGCCGGCATGTGGAGTTCGGCCTCCAGCGCCTGGGACAGCGGGCGCCAGCCGAACATCCCCGCCGGCACTTGCTGGTTGGCAAAGCACACCACGCAATCACCAGGCCGCCGCAATAGCTTCACCGCCGCCACCCAATCGGCGGCGAGGGCAACACGCGTGCTCACCGGCACCGGGTCGTAGCGGGTGTGGGATTGCAGGAGCGCCAAGGCCCGCCGGGTCCGCGGTTCGAGATCGGGCCGGGCGGCCAGGCCGATCAGCAGCACGGCTGACCCGGCTGCCGCCGCCAGCTTCCAAATACGCTGCGCCAGTTCGACAACCGGCAGGTCGCCGTCCGGTACGAGCACTAACAGTCGGGCTATAGGCAGGGTTGGCAGCATCCAGATCGTTCCTCGGCTTCACTGTAACCCTCACGAATAAAGCCGGCATAAAGAAGCAGCCGGACCGTGTCAAGAAAGTGTCAAGACCGCGGCCGGCAGCCACGAATGCGCTAGAATAGGCCCAGGATCGCCGCCCACGCCGCCTGACAGGCGCCGGAGGCGTCTGCGGTCCGCCATTCGCGCCGTTCGAATTGACCGCAACCCATGGACGCACGTCCTAACCCTGACGAACTATTAGCCCAGGTGCAAGCCCACGAGCGGCAGCATGCGCGCGGCAAGCTGCGCATCTTTTTGGGCTATGCCGCCGGGGTGGGCAAGACCTACGCCATGCTCGAGGCCGCCCAGCAGCGCCGGGCCGAAGGGGTGGATGTGGTCGTCGCCTACGCGGAGACGCATGGCCGCGCCGAGACGGCCGCCCTGCTGCGGGGGCTGGAGCTGGTTCCGCGCCGCTATGCGGACTACCACGGCGCCCGCCTGGCCGAGATGGATGTTGACGCGGTGCTGGCGCGCCGGCCGCGGTTGGCGCTGGTGGATGAGCTGGCGCACACGAATGCGCCCGGCTCGCGCCACCCCAAGCGCTATCAGGATGTCGAAGAGCTGCAGGCGGCCGGTATCGACGTCTACACGGCCCTCAACATCCAGCATCTCGAGAGCCTGAACGACGTGGTGGCCCAGATCACCGGGGTCACGGTGCGCGAGACGGTGCCTGACCGGATCATGGACGAGGCGGCCGAGATCATCCTGGTTGATTTGCCGCCGGATGAGCTGCGCCAGCGTTTGCAGGAGGGCAAGGTCTACGTACCGGAACAGGCGGCCCGCGCGATCCAGCGCTTTTTTCGGCCGGGCAACCTGACGGCCCTGCGCGAGGCCACCCTGCGCCGAGCGGCTGAGCGCGTGGACGACCAAATGCGCGCTTATATGCAGGCGCGCGCCATCCCGGGGCCGTGGCCGGCCAGTGAGCGCCTGTTGGTGTGTGTCAGCGCCAGCCCGCTCAGCGAGCGCCTGGTGCGCTCGGCCCGCCGCCTGGCGGACGACCTGAACGCCGAGTGGTTTGCCCTGTATGTCGAAACAGCCGGCTACACGCGCCTGACCCCGGCCGAGCAAGATCGGGTGGCGCGGGTACTGCACCTGGCGGAGGAGCTGGGGGCCAAGGCCATCACCCTGCCAGGCCAGGCCGTCGCGCCGGCCATCCTCGATTATGCCCGGGCGCACAACATCACCAAGCTGCTGGCCGGCAAGCCCGTGCGCTCGCGCTGGCACGAGCTGGTGCATGGCTCGGTGGTCGACCAGCTCATCCGCGCCAGCGGGCACATCGACGTGCACGTGGTCAGTGGCGAGGCGGTGGCCGACCCGGTCAGCCCGGATCGGCAGTGGCTGCCGCATCGTCCCTGGCGGCGCTACTTGCAGAGCGTGCTGCTGGTGGCGGCGGTGACGGTGGTCGGGCAGCCGCTGCGCCTGTTCCTGGCGCCCACCAATGTCGTGATGCTGTTCCTGGCCGCCGTGGTGTACGCCGCCGTGGCCTGGGGCCGCGGACCGTCCATCCTGGCGGCGGTACTCGGCGTGTTGGCCTTCGACTTCTTCTACGTCCCGCCTCACCTGACGTTCGCCGTCTCGGATACCGAGTACCTTTTGACGTTCATCGCCCTGTTTGTCGTGGGCCTGGTCGTGAGCTCGCTGGCTGCCCAGGCGCGGGAGCAGGCCGAGGCCGCGCGCAGCCGGGCCCTCCAGACCGGCGAGCTTTACGACCTCAGCCGCGACCTGGCCGCCGCGGCCGAGCTGGATGAGCTGTTGGGCGTGTTGCGCCGGCACGTGGAGCAGACCTTCAGCCGCCAGGCCGTCATCCTGCTGCCGCAAGGTGAGCGCCTGGCCATTCGCTCCGCCGGCCCTGACCTGGCGCTGGATGATAACGAGTTGGCTGTGGCCGACTGGGCCTTGCGCCACGGTGCGCCGGCGGGGCGCGGCACCAGCACCCTGCCGGCGGCCAATTTACGCTACCTGCCGCTCAAGACGGCGCGGGGCACCGTGGGCGTGCTGGGTGTGCCGGGGCCGTCGCACCCCGAGCGGTTTTTGCAGCCCGAGCAGGTGCGGCTGCTGGAGGCCTTTGCCAGCCAGGGCGCGCTGGCCATCGAGCGGGCCGAGCTGGCCCAGCAAGCGCAGCAAGCCGAGGTGCTCCAGGCCACCGAAAAGCTCCAAGCGGCCCTGCTCAATTCCATCTCGCACGACCTGCGCACGCCCCTGGTGTCCATTACCGGCGCCCTGAGCAGCCTCCAGGAGGATGGGGCTGTGCTCGACAGCCAGGCGCGGCGGGCACTGGTGGACAATGCGCGCGAGGAGGCCGAGCGGCTCAACCGGCTGGTCGGCAACCTGCTCGACATGACCCGGCTGGAAGGCGGGGCCATGAAGGTGAAGCGCGAGCCCGTGGATGTGGCCGACCTGGTGGGCGCCGCGCTCCAACAGTTGGCCGGCCGCCTCGGCGACCGGCCGGTGGCGGTCGCCGTGCCCGACGATCTGCCGCCGGTGGCCGTCGACTTCGTGCTCATTTTTCAGGTGCTGGTCAACCTGCTCGACAATGCCCTCAAGTATTCAACGCCGGGCAGCCCCATTGAGGTCGCGGCGCGCCAAAGCGGGTCCGTCGTGGAGATTGATGTCGCCGACCGCGGGTCGGGCATCCCGCCACAAGATCTGGCGCACGTCTTCGACAAGTTTTATCGCGTGCAGCAGCCGGGCAACGTCACCGGCACCGGGCTGGGGCTTGCGATTGGCAAGGGCATTGTCGAAGCGCATGGCGGCCGCTTGCTGGCCGAGAACCGGCCGGACGGCGGCACCCTCATCCGGGTAATTCTGCCCTTCGTGGGGGACAAAGCCGAATGACAGAGCAAGGCCCGCGCGTGCTGGTGGTGGACGATGAGCCCGCCATCCGGCGCTATTTACGGACCGCCCTGGGCGCGCATCACTATACGGTCTTCGAGGCGGTCAATGGGCAGGAGGGGCTGGCGGCCGCCGCGGTGCACCGGCCCGACCTCGTCATCCTCGACCTGGGCCTGCCCGACCTGGACGGCGTGGAGGTGACACGCCAACTCCGCGAGTGGAGCCAGGTCCCGATCATCATCCTCTCGGTCCGCGGGCAAGAAGCGGACAAGATTGCGGCCCTGGACGCCGGCGCCGACGACTATTTGACCAAGCCGTTTGGGGCCGGGGAGCTGTTGGCGCGCCTGCGCGTCGCCGTTCGCCGCGGCGCGGGTCCGGCCTCCGAGCCGGTGTTTGTCCAGGGCGACCTGTCGGTGGACCTGGCGCGGCGGCTGGTCACCGTCAGCGGGCGCGAGGTGACGCTGACGCCAACGGAATACGACTTGCTGCGGGTGCTGGTGACGCATGCCGGCAAAGTGCTGACGCACCAACTGCTGCTGCGGCAGGTGTGGGGTGCCGGCTACGAACAGGAACAGCACTTGCTGCGCGTGAACATCAGCAACCTGCGCCGCAAGCTCGAGCCGGACATGACGCGGCCGCGGTACGTCCAGACGGAGCCCGGCGTCGGATACCGGCTGCGCCTTGACGACTGAGGGCCTGGGCGCCATGGCAGACGGCCCATCAATTCGATTGTTCATGACCTCTCTGCGTCCGCGTTTGCCCCGACCGTAGCTCGCTTCGCTGAGCCATCCCGCCCCACATTGTTGACCAGACCAAATAGGCCTGTTTGACACAGTGGCTATTCTCCCTATACTAAAGGTGCGAAAATACCCGCTCAAACCCTAAAGCATATATAGCGAGGAGACTGCACTATGACTGGCAATCGCGGAGTCGCTTACATCAAACCGGGCGTGGTTGAAGTTCAAAGCATTGACTATCCCAAGCTAATTTTGGGCGATCGGCCCTGTCAGCATGGCGTCATTTTGAAGATCATTTCCACCAACATTTGTGGGAGCGATCAACATATGGTGCGCGGCCGCACGACCGCGCCGGCGGGGCTGATCCTGGGCCATGAAATCACGGGCCAGGTGATCGAAGCGGGACGGGACGTTGAATTCATCAAGGTGGGTGATATTGTTTCGGTGCCGTTCAACATTGCCTGTGGCCGGTGCCGCAATTGCAAAGCGGGCCAAACGGGCATTTGTTTGAACGCAAACCCCGCTCGGCCAGGGGCGGCCTATGGCTACGTCGATATGGGCGGCTGGGTCGGCGGTCAAGCCGAATATGTGATGGTCCCCTATGCTGACTTTAATCTCCTGAAGTTCCCGGACAAAGACCAGGCCCTGGAAAAGATCAAAGACCTGACCTTGTTGTCGGATATCTTCCCGACGGGTTATCACGGGGCCGTGACGGCGGGTGTTGGGCCGGGCACCATCGTGTATGTGGCCGGGGCGGGTCCGGTCGGTTTGGCTTGCGCCGCCTCGTGCCTCCTGCTGGGCGCGGCGGTGGTCATTGTCGGCGATTTGATCCCGGAACGGTTGGCGCAAGCGCGCAGTTTTGGCTGTGAGACCGTTGATCTGCGTCAACAGGCGACGCTCGCGGAGCAAATCGAACAGATCGTCGGCGTGCCGGAAGTGGATGCGGCCGTTGACTGTGTTGGTTTTGAAGCGCGCGGACATGGCCGTGATGCGAGCGTGGAACACCCGGCCACCGTCTTAAACTCGATTATGGACGTGACGCGCGCCGGCGGCGCCTTGGGCATACCGGGCCTGTATGTCACCGGCGATCCCGGGGCAAAAGATGACCGGGCCAAGATCGGCATGTTGGGTATCCGCATCGGGTTGGGTTGGGCTAAGTCGCACCACTTCACCACGGGCCAGTGCCCCGTCATGCGCTACCATCATCAGCTCATGAACTGTATTTTGTACGACCGGATTGAAATTGCCAAAGCCACCAACGTCACGGTCATTTCGCTGGACGAAGCGGTCCAGGGCTATCGGGACTTTGATGCCGGCGCGGCTAAGAAATTTGTGATTGATCCGCACCACATGATCCCGGCTTAGGCCGGCGGGCGCGGGTTGTGGCCAAAGCATCACCCCCTAAGCAGGAGGCACTCTGTGAGTCCGGACAAGCTGAGCGGTCAAGGATCGTTTGCGTTTGCGCATCGGCCAGATTTAGCGAGTCTGCCCGCGGCTGCCCGCGAGTACGAGGCAAAACTGCACGGCGGTTTTGCGGTGGATACCCGGCCGGGCCAGGGACAGATCTACTATGGCATGCCCGGCTGCGGCCTGATGCGCGTCGAGCCGGATTTACAACAACAAGCCATTATTCGTTTGCCGGACGAGCTCACGCCGCTGAATTACCACAGCACCAAGCTTGGGCAATTTGACGGCAAGCAGCGCCTCTTTCTGGCCGCGAACAATGATGAAAAGGTGATCGTCCTGAGCTTGGAAGGCGCGGTCGATTTTGTTTTGCCGAGGCCCATCTTTGTTGAATACCAATTCCAAGACGTGCCCTACAAACCGACCGACACGGTGCTGGTCGGCGATCAACTTTACGTGGCGGATGGTTATGGCTCAAACTACATCGTGGCCGCGGATGTCGACACACGCAGTTGGACTGGAATTTTTGGCGGCCGGACCGAGGACCCCAACGAAAACGGCAAGTTTTTGACGGCCCACGGCCTCAACTTCAATCCCGTTCATCACCACCTGGATATTGCTGACCGGCCCCATTCACGCATTCAGGCGCATGGCGGCGACGGCCACTTTATTGCCTCGCACAAGCTCCCCTTCGGAGCGTTTCTGTGTGGGATCAATTACCTGGAGCATCACGAGCGCTGGTATGCGGTCATCGGTTGTCTGCGCGACCCAGAGCCTGGCCGGCCCGCGCCGATCTACATCATCGATGCCGAGACCTATGAACTCCTGTCGACCATTCGCCCGAAAGAAGACCTGGGGATCGAATTGGCCCAACACCTGCACAACGTTGTTTTGCACGTGCACGACGGCCAGGTTTACCTCGTTTGCCAGGCCTGGAATCCCGGTCACTACTTCGTATTGCAGCAAGTGTAGCCGGCCCAGAGGCGCTAGCGGGCTTCGGCCGTCTCCGGCGAGCTGAAAGGCGGTCTCAAGCTCCCTTCCACGCGCGCGCTGGCCGAGGCGCTGCGCATATCGCGCAACACTGGCCTCAATGCCTATGAGCAGCTACTGGCGGTGCTGGGGTAAGCGGGGCTTCTTACACAAACCTCACCGCTTCCAGACCGTCGCATACTTCTTGCGGTACTTGCCGTCCTCTTCCGTCTCAATGAGCTCCAGCGCCTTTTCCCTGATTTTCTCGTCCTGCACTTCATCATAAAGCTTCCGTAGACCTTCAATGATGTCGTAGCGGATCAAAGTACAGTTCTTTTCCGCCGCACACTCTCTAAACCGGTCAGCCAGCCGCTCAACCACCAGCTTCTGCTGTTTCTTCCCGGCCGCCCCCACCTTCCAGAGCGCTTGCAGGGTATGCCGGGCGGTGACAAACTTTTCATCCTTGGTCACGGCCAGGATTGCCTCAAAATCCTTAAGCATCCGCTGCTTGGAGTCGCTCTTGGCCAGGTTGGCGAGAACCTGGGTCGCAGGCTCTTCGTCGACTTGTATAATGTCTCCATTCGCTGCCCGAGTTCCCACGGAGACCCACCATGCCGCCCGAAGCCACCGAAGTCCACGATCCCAATATTCTCGCGCAGGCCCGCGCCATTCTGGATGCCTGCCAAAGCGGCCAGGCCATGGGCCAGGCCGTGCTCGACGCGGTCAAGCGCAACGAGGTCTGGCGCGGACAGCAATGTATCAACCTGCTCGCGCCCGAAGCGCCCACCAGCCCGGCCGTGCGCGCGCTGCTGGCCTCCGAGATTGGCACACGCGCGGCGGAAGGGCACATTGGCTCGGTGCAGCGCTGGTTCGCCGGCACCAAGCACATCGATGAAGTCGAGGCGCTGTGCGTGGAGCTGCTCAAGCAGGCCTTCCGCTGCCGCTATGCCGATCATCGTCTCATGGGCAGCATGCTGGGCAACATGGCCGTCTATTACGCGCTGACCCAACCGGGCGATGTGATCATGACCGTGGCGCAGCCCTACGGCGGCCATTCGAGCAACCGTTACGATGGCCCGGCCGGGCAGCGCGGCCTGAAGATTGTGGACATCCCCTTTGACCCGACCGAGATGACCGTTGATCTCGATCTGTTCCGGAAGGTGGCGCCGTTGGTGAAGCCCAAGGTGGTGACCCTGGGCCTGTCGATGACGCTGTTCCCGCTGCCGGTGCGCGCGATGCAGGCGGTGGTGCAGGACTGGGGCGGCCAGGTGTTCTTTGACGGCGCGCACCAGGCCGGCTTGATCGCGGGCGGGCAGTTCCAGGACCCGTTGGGGGAGGGGGCGGCCGTGCTGACCGGCTCGGCCGGCAAGACCTTCGGCGGCCCGCAGAGCGGCATGATCATGTGGAATGACCCGGCGCTGACCGTGCCGCTGACCCAAGCCATCTTCCCGGTGCTGGCGGCCACGCACCAGGTGAACCGCGTCGCGGCGCTGGCCCTGGCCGCCGCTGAGATGATCACGTTTGGCAAAGAATTCATGGCGCAGATCGTGCGCAATGCGCAGGCGCTGGCGGCGGCGCTGGACGCGCGCGGCCTCCCCGTGCTGGGCAAGCACCGCGGCTACACCACGACCCATCAAGTGATTGCCGACGTGCGCCAGCAGGGCGGCGGGCTGGACGTGGCGTACTTGTTGGCCCGCGCGAACCTGATTGCCAACAAGAACTTGCTGCCGGGCGATGCGCCTGCCGATTGGGACCGGCCCAGCGGCCTGCGGTTGGGCACGATTGAGGTGACGCGGCTGGGGATGAAGGAACCTCACATGGCGCGGATCGCGGACCTGATGGCGCGCGTGCTGATCGAGAGAGAAGCGCCGGAGAGCGTGCTGGAAGACGTGATCGAGTTCCGCGAGCCGTATCAGAAGGTGTACTACTGCTTTGACCACGGCTTACCCAGCGCTTAGAGCGGGTCTGAAAGCCCTGTAGCGGCACGCTGCGCAGCCTTGCCTGCCCTAGCAGCGAAGCGGATGGGGTGGGCGCCGTAACAGCAACTTGTGCCTACACTCAACTTCCCCGCTCTCCGTCCGCTGCGCGACGCCAGTCGCCACCGGCGGACGGCCGGCGCGCTCTTCGCGCCGGAATCCCTTCGGGAAAGACAGCGCCAAAAACGGGGTTTCATACGCGCTCTCAATGCCGGTTTCGCGCCGGGCCGGTCGGTATTACAATCCGGGCTGGCTGGTCCGTGGGATGGGGACCGACCGGCCACGGCCAGGCGGCCAGGCGCCCATGGGCAGCGCACCTTCCCCCCCGGCGATAGGAGTCGTCCATGTCTTCTCTTGGGTCTCGTGTGGTCTCAAGCTGCGGCGCGATGAGCGGCGGCATTATTTTTCTCCTGGTGGGCGTCGGGATGTTGGGCTTTGGCGGCTGGTCGTTTATGAATACCCGCAACCAGATGAACACTTGGGGGAACGTGACGGGCGAGGTCATCGACCTCTCTCACTACAGCGACAGCGACGGCGGCACCCTCACCGTGCCCGTGATCCGGTTTACCACCGTCGGCGGCGAGGTGGTGACCGCCGAGCCCTACCAGGAGCGCAACACCACGGTGGACGTGGATGGCTATCACGTGGGCGATGAGGTGGAGGTGTTCTACGACCCCGAAAACCCGCGCGATATGTTCATCAACGACTTCATGCACGTGTGGTTTGTGCCGAGCCTGATGGGCGGCCTGGGCGGGCTGTTCGGATTGATTGGCCTCATTTGGGCCGGCGCCGTGCTGATGGGCGCGGTGTTCGTCCGGCGGCCGACGGTGGCGGCGCAGCCGATGATGAGCGGGCCGCCGACCATTAATATCTAGCAGCGGCTGGCTCGCCTGAAATCAAAAAGGCCGCGGGGCGTCTGCCCCGCGGCCTTGCCAACCCACTGGCTCAACTGCGTCGCGTTAACTACCGCCCAGGCAGGTGAACTTTCTTCTTGCCCTCGTTCACCATGTCCGCGACGCGCTCCTTCTGCTCCGCGTACAGGCTCTGGCCGCGCTCCTGCAGCTCTTCGGCCTGCTGGCGCACGCCCGCCGAGACCTTGCCCGCCGTGCGGCGCGCCTGCTTTACGGCGTCGTCCACGGTGTCCATGGTCTGCTCGCGGAGCTGCATCGTTTTCTTTTGCAGCTTCTGGCGAGTTACGCTGCCCGCCTGGGGCGCCACCAACAGCATGACGGCCGCGCCCACCAGGGCGCCCAGCAGCAGGCCGGCCAGCAGGCCCTTCGCGGTGCCGTTCTCGTACTCGTACGCGTGATCGTATTCGTCGTAATCGTTTACCATTTTCATTCCTCCGTTAGGGCCCGTTAGGACTGGCGATCGGTCGTCGTGGCCTCCGTCACCACCTTGGTCTCGCGCGGCCTGTAGAAGACCACCCACACAAGGCGTTCCAGCGCCCAGGCCGCCAGAGCGTAAACCACCATCGCGATCAGGGTGTGAATTTCCAGCACCATGCCACCTGCCGCGGGGGTCCGGGTGAGGCCCGCAAACGGGAACAGGAACAAATCGGTAAACGCATACAGCAGCGAGGCAAACATGTTGGCCGGGTTGGCCGCGATGAGCTTCAGGAAGACGCGCAGCGCGAACAACACTTCGAGGATACCGAGACCCAGCCAAATGAGCTGAGTGGCCTTGAAGGTAAAGGCACGCTCAGCCTTTCCCAACGTGCTAACTTCGGTCGTGCGAACTTCGTTCATAGCAGTCTCCTCAGTATTCCCCCCACCCAACCGTCAGCCGGCTTCCGAGTGCCGGTCACAGTCATCCGTGCCAGTGCAGCGAGCCGCGCAGTTGAACTGTGACCTATTGTACACCGTTTTTGTGGGGCCGGCTATAGGCGCTTTGTGGCTTTATTTGTCGGGAAGTGTCCACAGATAAGAGATAAGACTGCCTCTTCCATTATTGGACAAGGTCAGCTATAATGGCCCAAGTTTAGTACCCCGAATTGTTTGACCCCCTATTTCTCCCAACAACTGAAGTAGCCTCAAACCTTGACGGACAAGACTGGTCGACCCAGTGGCCATGTGCTGCCACCGGGGACGCACCTTGCATTAGCAGCACTTCAACAAAGATTGTAAAGGCAAATGGAAAAGAAACTACGCATTATTCCCCTGGGCGGCCTGGGGGAAATCGGCAAGAACATGACTGTTCTTGAATATGGCCGCGATATGTTTGTCATCGACTGCGGGGTGATGTTCCCCGACAGCGAGCTGCCCGGCATCGACCTGGTGCTGCCGCAGTTCGACTACGTGCTGCAGAACCAGGACCGTCTGCGCGGCATCGTGCTGACGCACGGCCACATGGACCACATCGGCGGCCTGCCCTATCTCATGCGCGAGCTGAAGACCTCGGTCTACGGCACCGCGCTGACGATCGGCATGGTCAAGCGCCAGTTGCAGGAAGCTGGCGTGCTGCAGAATGCGCGCCTGCACGTGGTGGGTGAGAGCGACACCCTACAGTTTGGCCGGCTCACGGTGAATTTGTTCCGCGTGGCGCACTCGATCCCGGGTGCCGTCGGCCTGGTGGTCGACACGCCGGCGGGCGCCGTGGTACACACGGGCGACTACAAGCTGGATGAGACCCCGGCCGGCGGGCAGACCACCGACCTGGCACGGCTGCGCAAGCTGACGCCCAACGGCGTCCTGGCGCTGCTGGGCGACAGCACCAACGCCGACCGCCCGGGCCACACGCCCACCGAGCAATTGGTGACCGATGAGCTCGACCGCTTATTTGCCAAGACCAAGCAGGGGCGTATCATCATCGCTACCTTTTCATCTCTCTTGGCGCGGCTGGGGGCGATCATGCAGTTGGCCCACAAGCACGGTCGCAAGGTCGCGCTGACCGGGCGCAGCCTGGAAGAAAACGTGGCGCTGGCCCGCGAGCTGGCCATCATGAAGATTCCGGACGGCCTGCTGGTCGAAGCGAACGCCAATGTGCCCGATGGCAAGCTGCTGATCCTGGCCACCGGCGCGCAGGGCGAGCCGCGCTCGGCCCTCAACCGCATGGCGCTGGGCGAGCACCGCAACGTGCAGGTCAAGCAGGGCGACACCATCATCATCTCGGGCGGCACGATCCCCGGGAATGAGGAAGAGGTGGGCCGCATGCTCAACAAGCTGTTTGCCCTGGGCGCGAATGTGATCTATGGCAAGCTGGCCACGGTGCACGTGTCCGGCCACTGCAGCCGCGCGGAGATGGAAGTCATGCTGAAGGCGACCAAGCCTAAGTTCTTCATCCCCGTGCACGGCGAGACCCGCCACCTGCACCTGCATGCCCGTCTGGCGCAAGAAATCGGCCTCCCGGCTGAGCGCGTGTTCGTGCTTGAGAACGGCGCGGCCTGGGCCACGGATGGCAAGCAGGCCTGGCTCGATCCGGCCGTGGCGGCCGCGGCGGTGCTGGTGGACGGCCGCCTGGTCGGCGAGGTGGAAGCCATCGTCATGCGCGACCGGCAGCGGCTGTCGCAGGACGGCTTCATCGTCGCGCTGATCCCGGTCAACGCCAAGAACAAGCTGGCCGGCGAGCCGCAGATCATCAGCCGGGGCTTTGTGCCGGCCGATCGAACGGACGACGTGCTGGCGGCGGCGGTGCGCGAGATCAAGCAGCAGTACAAGCGCGGCCAGACCGTGGCGCACGACGCCGTGCGCGAAAGCCTGCAGAACTTTCTGTACCGCGAGACGAAGTCGCGGCCGGTAGTGCTGCCCAGCTTTTTCCGCGTGTAGCCGAGGAGCCGCTCTGCCTTAATGGCAATGCGGGCGGGTGGGTCACAGGCGAAGCCTGTGACCCACCCGCCCGCATTTTTGTTATGTGGTGCTTAAGGTTCGCGGCTGATTTTCGGCCCGCAACCGGGCACCACGCTGCTTATGGTTCGAGCGCGATCTTTAGCGGCCCGCCCGCCGGGTCTACCGTCGCCAGCCACTGGCTGGACAGGCCGTAGGAGCTGTTCGGCCCGAGCCGCGCGTAGGACTGGGTGTGCAGGCGGCGCGCGCCCTGGTGCACGCTGACGCGCGCGCGGTCACAGAAGCTTTGCACGCGAAAGGTGAAGTGGCCGAAGGGTGTCCGTTCGGCGGGACCGGCGATGGAATTCGGAAAGACCCAGTCCAGGGGCGCGGCCACCTCCACCGGCAGGCGGCGCTCGCTCCACGCGCCGCTCTGCAGGAACGCCGCCACGCCGTGGGCCGAGCGCGTGCCCTCCAGGGCGCTGACGTCGGCGGTCTCGGAGCCGCGCAGCAGGTTGCCCACGGCAAACACGCCTGGCACCGAGGTCCGGAAGTTGCCATCCGCGCGTGGGCCGCGCGTGCCCGCGTCCAGCTCCAGCCCACCCAGGCGCGCCAGCTCGTGCTCGGGGATCCAGTCGCCGGTGAAGATGACCGTATCGCACGCGATCTGCTCCACCTGGCCGCTGCCTAGGTGGGTGATCTCCACCGCCTCGACGCGCTTCCGGCCCAAGATGCCGGTCACGTGCGCCTGGGTGCTGAGCGGGATGCGGGCCAGGATATCCATCAGGTACCACTTCATGGGCAGGTAGGGCAGGTAGATCTGATGCGCGCGGTGCTCGGTGACCACCCGCGCAATCGGCACGTGCGCGTGGCCGAGCGTCATCACGGCCGACAGGCTGACGATTTCCGCGCCCACGATGACAGCCCGCCGGCCGACTGGCAGCTTTTGTTCGTACACAAAGCGCTGGAGCGAGCCGGTGGTGAAGACGCCTTGCGGCCGAGTCCCCGGCACCAGCCGGGCCGAGCGCGGGCGCTCGCGGCAGCCGGTGGCCAAAATCACCGCGCGCGCCTCGATCTGGCCCAACCCGCGCGGGCTGGTGTAGGCCAACCGCGTCGGGGATTGCCAGTCCGTGATGGTCGTGGCGGGCCGCAGTTCCACCCCGGCGCGTTCGGCCTGGCGCACATAGTGCCGCACGTATCCGGGGCCGTCGAACAGGCCGTGCAGGTCGCGCAGGCCAAAGCCGGTGTGCTCACACAGGCGCGGGGTACCGCCCGGCGCGGCCTCACGGTCCACGACGGTCACCTGGCCGGCCCCCAGTTGGCGCAGGGCCA
>CAYUYN010000008.1:0-25076 GCA_964449185.1 uncultured Anaerolineales bacterium
AGCAGGGCACCATTGTCGTCAATCCGCCGCCCGCGCGGCCCACACCGGCGCCGCTCGCGCCCGCCCTGGCTGCGCGACGCTCGCCGCCGTGGGGCCTCGTGTTAGGCGTGAGCGCCGTGCTGCTGCTGTGCCTGGTGGTGGGGGCCGCCCTGGCCGTGTTTGTGCCCAGATTGTTAAGTGCCCAGGGGGACGCACCCACGGCGACGCACACCGAGGCACTCGCCACGGCGACGTCCGCGTTGGTGCGTGAGACCCTGGTTCCGCCAACCGACCTCTCACCGACCGAAGCGCCCACCGATGCCCCGACGCTTGAGCCGACGCTCGCGCCCACGCTGGCCCCCACCGAGGTGCCGGTGCCGGAAGGGATGGTGCTCGTCCCCGGCGGCGCCTTTGCCATGGGGACTGGCGCGGGTGACAGCGCGCCGGTGCACCCGGTGACCCTGGACCCGTTTTACCTGGACATCTTCGAGGTCAGCAACCAGCATTATCAGGCCTGTGTCGACAGCGGCGCCTGTTCGCGGCCGCAGAGCAGCAGCTCGTTCACGCGCAACGGCTACTTTACCAATCCGGCCTTCGCCACCTATCCGGTTGTCAATGTCAATTGGAACCAGGCAAATGTCTTTTGCACGGCGCAGGGGATGCGCCTGCCGACCGAAGCGGAGTGGGAGTTCGCGGCCGGCAGCGGGCGCAGCCTGCCGTATCCGTGGGGCGAAATATTTGACCCCAGCCGCGTGCCGGTAGCGCAAGGGGACACGGTGCAAGAGGGGAGCTTCCCCAACGGGGCGAATGAGTTTGGCAACTTCGACTTGTCAGGGAATGTGCTGGAGTGGGTGGCGGACTTTTACTCGGCCGGCTTTTACGCCGAGTCGCCCGAGGCCAACCCCACGGGCCCGGCTTCTGGCAACGAGCACGTGCTGCGCGGCGGGTCGTTTGGCAACCCCGACGCCACGGTCTACCTCTCCACGCGGCGCTTCAAGCGCTCCCCCGGCGCCTCCGACGTGGATATCGGCTTCCGCTGCGCCCAGACCGTGCCCTAGGGCGCGGTCGGCGCCTCAGCCGCCCAATTGCCGCAGCGCCGTGTGCGTCGCGGCAATCACCTGCTCCACCTCGTCGCCGCTCAGCTCCGGATACATCGGCAGGCTCAAGATCTCATTCACCGCCCGCTCGGTCACCGGCAGGCTGCCTGGCCCCGCGCCAAAAGGCCGGTAGGCGCGCTGCAGGTGACACGGCACGGGATATTGAATAGCAGTGCCGATGCCGGCCTCGGCCAGGGCCTGCCGCAGCGCATCGCGGCGTGGGTGCCGGATGACAAAGAGATGTTCCACACCCACGTCGCCGTCGCCGGCCGTCGGGCTTCGCAATTCTGGCGGTAGGGCTTGCCGGTACAGCCGGGCAATGTTGCGCCGGCGCTGGTTATCGTCTTCCAGGTGCGCCAGCCGCACGCGCAGCAGCGCGGCCTGCAGCTCGTCCAGGCGCGAGTTCCAGCCGTGCAGGTCGCTGTGATAGCGCTCGCGCCAGCCATACTCGCGCAGCAGCCTCAGGCGCTCCGTCGTGGCCGGTTCGCTGGTCGTCACCAACCCGCCGTCGCCAAAGGCGCCCAGGTTCTTGGTGGGGTAAAAGCTCCAGGCCGCCGCCGCGCCAAAGCCGCCCACCGGGCGCCCGGCGTGACGCGCGCCATGCGCTTGCGCGCAGTCTTCAATCAGTCGCAGTTCGCGCGAGGCGCAGAATGCGCCAAGCGCGGTGAGGTCGGCCGGGTTGCCGTACAAGTGTACCGACACCACCGCGCGCGTGCGCGGGCTGAGGTGCTGTTGCAAAAGCGCCGGGTCGAGATTTAGATCGGCTTCGCGCGCGTCCACAAAGACCGGCACCGCGCCAATTTCCACGATGGCGGCCACGGTGGCGCTGGCCGTCAAGGACGGCACCAAGACCTCATCCCGTGGTTCAATCCCCACGGCGCGCAGCGCCAACCACAACGCCTCGGTGCCATTCGCCACGCCCACCGCGGCGGTGGCGCCCACCTGCGCCGCGAACTCGGCCTCGAAACCCGCCACCTCCGGTCCCAGGATGTAGCGCCCCGACTCCATCACCCGCCGCCAGGCAGCCTCCAGCTCGGTGCGGTAGCGGTGGTAAGCGGCGAGCGGCGAGGCCACAGGGATCATCGTTCTCTCATTTCTCGTTCGGCGGGTCAGGCCAGCCTCATGCGCTGGGCCGGCGCGCCAGCACCAGCAGGCTCAAGCCGGCGGGAACATCCCACCGGCGCAGCCAGCGGCTTTCCAGCCGCAGGGCCGCGCCCAACACCGTATTGAGCATGGGCGGCGGCAGCGAAACATCCGAGTGAGCCGATGAAGCGGCCATGGCCCCGCGCTGCAAAGTACGGCGCAGTAGGGCGGGGGGCAGCAGGCAGGCGCCGGCATAGGTCAGGCGGCACACGTCCAGCCCGGCCTGCGTGACCTTGGCGCGCAGCTCGGCCCGCGCATAGCGATGGCGCGTGTGCACCTGCACATCGTGCGCGCCGCGCAGCCGGTCGTGCGCGGGCACGCGGGCCAGCAGCCAGCCACCTGGCCGCAGCACGCGGGCAAACTCCCGCAGGGCCTGCTCATCGTCCACCACCGCGCGATGATAGAGCACGTCGAACGACGTGACCAAGTCGAAGCTGCCGCCGGCAAAGGGCACGGCCAGCACCGAGGCCCGGCACACCCGCGGCGAAGCGCGCCGCGCCCACTGCACGGCGCGCGGGTGAAAGTCCAGCCCGGTCACCCGGCCAAACTCCGCCAGCCAGCGCAAGCCCCCGCCGGTGCCGCAGCCGGCGTCCAGGATGTCGAGTGGGGCCGAACGGCCCCCCAGCGCGGCCCGCAGCAGCTCACGCGCGCCGGCGCGCATGCCGGTGTACCACCAGTGGCGTTCTTCCAGGGCCGCAATGAGGTCGTACTCGCCGGGTTCCATGGCTTATTCTATCGTGATGGTCGTTAAGGCCGCCTCAGCCAGGCGCTCACCCGTGGCGGGGTCATACAGGCAAACGACCAATTGATAGTCGCCCAAATCTAAAATGGCTCTACTGCACGACCAGGCTGCCAACCAGGACTTGGTCGGGTTCGAGGCCGCCGGGTTGTTCGACGCTCAGCCGTTGCCCGGTGACCCAGTCGTACAGCCCCACAAAAACCGGATAGGTCCCAGGCGCTATGTCGGCTGGGAGGGTCAATGACAGTTGATGCTCAATGATCTCGTTGGGGTGCCATTGGTTCAGCCCATACCAACCGCCGCACGGCTCGCCATCGGCCCCCGCAATGGGCGGCGCCAGCGGTTGGCCAACGTGCAAAAAGACGTTCAGAGGAATGGCGCTCGGTGCCAGCGCGCGCCAGCGCAAAGCCACGCTGACCGTGTCGCCCGGTGCAACGGCGGTGGAAGGCAGGCTAGCGGCCAGCAGCGCCGCGTTCTCGCCCAGGCGAGCCACCTCTGGTGTGCCGGCTGCGACACTGGCCGTCCCAGGTGCGATATGAAAGAGATAGGCGTAGGGGTAAACCTCGGGTTCGTGCAGCACCACATCGCTGGGCACAGTGGGAAACTGTGCCTGTACCAGCGGTGCCCACTCGGCCAGAACGCCGATGGTGGTCGCCTGTGTCGCGTGCGCCGGGTAGGCCAGGCAGCTCAGCCCATTGAGGGCGCGCAGGTCGCCCGTGGCGAGCCTTCTGGCCAGGCGTGTACCCGGGTGCGCCAGGCCGGCGTCATTCAGGATCAGGTAGCCGATGCCGTTCTGGCTGGCCAGCATGGTACGGTCAATCAGTGTCCATTGTCCGACCTCAAAGGCGTCGAACAATCCGGGCTGGCGTGGGTAGCGTCCAAAGTAGTCATACACGTTGAACGCCGCCGACAGCGCCACGCAGCCAACCGCCAACGCCGTCGCCCAGGCCGGCCGCGGAACCTTCGTCATCACATACACGAGACCCAAGGCGGGCAGGGTGGCGATGAAGGGCGAGGCGCCCAGGGTGCGCCCAAATCCTGGCGCGCCATCGCTGAACACCATCGGGACCAGGCTGAGGCCAAGGGCGGTGAGCAGGGCTGCGTGGGGGCGCCAGTGCGCCCGCCACGCCCATAGCGCGGGGACGGCGGCCGCCATGCAGAGCGAAGCAATGGGATCAAGGGCCGGCCGCAGCGAGAGATTGTGCCGGGTCATCACATCACCGCGCACGTTGATGGACCACAGGGTCTTGGCCGCATTGGAGAGCAGCGCCGGCAGCCCGCCCGCGCGCGCGCCGGTGCTGGTGAACGTGATGCGATTGACGAACCACTCTGGATTGCGCCAGAAGAAAAGACCAAGCGGCAGATAGACCACCAAGGCCGCCGCTCCAAAGACGGCGCCAAAGGTCAGCCGCTCACGCCGGTTACCGCGCCCAAGCATGAAGAAGGTGACCAGGGCCTGCACCAGTAACAGGCGCGCGGCGGGATTGGTATACTGGCTGAGGCCGAGCACCACCCCCGCCAGTGCAAAGGCGGCCGGCGTTCGGCGCTGCCAGGCCCAGGCCATGGCGCCGAGCAGAGCCACGGCAAACATAGGCACCAGGATGGTCTCGTAGCCGGTGCGTGACCAGTGCACGTGCCAAAGCAGGAAGCTCAACCAGGCCGCGGCCAGAAGCGCCAGCAGGCGGGCCTGGGGCAGCGTGCGATACAGTTCCTGGATGGTCCAAAACGTTAGGGGGATCGTCAGGGTGCCAAGCGTGGCCGAAAGCACGCGCGCGCCAAAGAAGCTGGGGCCAACCAGCCGGAACCAGCCGGCCAACAGCCAGAAGAAGCCGGCTTCGAGGCCCTGATAGTCGGTGACGTATACCGGGGCTTGCTCGCCGCGCGCAATTTCTAGCGCCACCAGCGACTTGTGCGCCTCGTCGTACCAGTAACCGGGCGGCAAGGCGCTCAACTGCCAAAAGCGCACGCCGGCCGCAAGCAAGGTCACGGCCGCCAGTGCCAGCCAGAGGGAGGGGGTTGCGCGCCGGGGGCGGGCGCTCGTGGGAAGCATGCCCGGGCTGCGGCCGGTGGCGCCTATTCGGCCAGGGCGGCCACGTCCTTTGGCTTGAATGCGGGGTCCTTCGGCAGCTTGCGGATGTAGTCTTTGAGCTGCTTGGCGTGGAGCACGGGCAGGGCGGTGTCCTTGGCCGTGACTTCGGCGCGCGGGTGCATGAATACCACCAGCGCTTGCGGCGCCACATTGAGCTCAGGCGCCTTCTTCTTGACGAAGCGGTTGAAGTTTTCGACCTCGCCGGCGGCCTCGGCCAATGGGTTGCCGAGCGGGTCGGGGTTGAACAGGCCAAACATGCCGCGCCGCGCGCCGGGGTTGGTCCACTTGCCTCCGTCAAAGCGCACCGGGCCGGTCTGATACTTGGGCACGAGCACGATCGCCCCGCTGGGGCCCACGATCACGTGCGCGGCGCCCAGGCGGTAGTTGTACATCGTGAAGCGCTCGTCCAGTCCCTTGAGGGCCTCGGCCAGGGCGCGGTCGGGCCGGCGGCCCCAGCGATTGGTGAACAGGGTGCCGATGTTGGTCAGGGTGAAGCCGACGAAGAACGCCGCCATCACGTAGACCAGCAGGGTGGGGTTGTTCTGGTTGGTCAGGGCCAGGATGTTGATGACCAGCGCGCCGACCAACAGTGCCAGCCCGCCAAAGGTGGCGTACTTGGCAATCTGCGAGTTGCGCTGGATGAGCTTTTCGTTGGCGACGATACGCATGCCGGGTTAGCCCTCAAACTTTCGCAGCACTAGGCAGGCATTTTGCCCGCCGAGACCAAAGGAGTTGGATAGGGTCGTGCGCACGGCCGCGGCGCGGGCCGTGTTGGGCACGTAGTCCAGGTCGCACTCCGGGTCGGGGTTCTCGTAGTTGATGGTGGGGTGGATCACGCTGTCCTTGATCGTCATGGCGCAGGCAATGGCCTCCAGCGCGCCGGCCGCGCCCATTGGGTGGCCGATCATGGACTTGGTAGAGCTGATCGGCACCGAATAGGCGTACTCGCCAAACAGCTTTTTGATCGCCAACGTCTCGCCGGCATCGTTGGCCGGGGTCGAGGTGCCGTGGGCGTTAATGTAATCGATGTCGCTGGTGTTGAGGCCGGCGTCATTGAGCGCCCAGCGCATGGCGCGCACGGCGCCTTCGGCCGTCGGGTCGGGCGCGGCCACGTGATAGGCGTCGGATGAGCTGGCCTGGCCCAGGATCTCGGCATAGATTTGGGCGCCGCGCCGCAGGGCGTGTTGGAGCTCTTCGATGACCAGCACGGCGCAGCCTTCGGAGTAAACAAAGCCCTCCCGGTCGCGGTTGAACGGCCGCGAGGCCTTTTCCGGGTTGTCGTTGAAGTTCAGCGGCAGCGCCCGCATGGAGGCAAAGCCGCCCAAGGAGAAGTCGCGGATGGTGGCCTCCACGCCCCCCGTGATGACCACCTCCGCGGCGCCGCGCCGGATGAGCTCGGTCGCTTCACCGATGGACTGGGTGCCCGAGGCACAGGCGGTGACGATGGTGCTAAGCGGGCCCAGCGTGTGGTAGGTCTGGCTGATGTGATGCGCCGGCATGTTAGCCACGGATGACGGCACGGCAAAGGGGCTGATCTTGTTGTAGCCGCTGCCGCGCAGCGCGATGATGCCCTCATCGACCTTTTCCAGGCCGCCGATGGCGGTGCCAAAGACTACGGCCACGCGCTCGGGGTCGGCCGTTTCCGATTCAACCGACGACGTGCCAAAGCCACCCAGCGCAAAACCAGCGTCGGTCATGGCCTCGCGCGCCGTGGCGATGGCCAACTGCGAACAGCGCGACATGCGCCGGGCTTCCTTGAAGTCCATGTACAACTTTGGGTCGAAATTCTTCACCTCACCCGCGATCTGGCAGGGCAGGCGGCTGGCATCAAACTGCGTAACGCGCGTAATGCCGGAGCGCCCGGCCAGCAGCCCGGACCAAAATTCGGGAGCGGTCAGCCCCAGGGGCGAGACGGCGCCCAGCCCCGTAATGACGATCCGCGGACGATGGTTGTGGTTCATAGTCTCTTGAAGGGTTGGGCGCGCCGACTGCGTGGCCTGGAGGCTAGGGCTGTGCCGGTACTGGCTGGGCCAGGCGGCGGGCAATGTCATCCTGAATAGAGGTCAGCACGCCGGCTTCTACGGCCTGCCGCGCGACGCGCACGGCATTCTTGATGGCAAAGGCATTCGAGTGCCCGTGGCCGATAAAGACCAGGCCATTGACGCCCAGCAAGGGCGCGGCGCCCTCTTCGCTGGGGTCCAGCATCTGGCGCAGGCTGCGCAGCGCCGGTCGCACCAGGGCGCCGCCCAGCTTGGCAAGGGGCGACCCTTGTGTGATCTTCTCACGCATGGTGTCGATGATCATCTTGGCCACCGCCTCGGCGGTCTTAAGCATTACGTTGCCGGTGAAGCCGTCGGTCACCACCACGTCGGCCGCGCCGCCGATGACATCCTTGCCCTCGACGTTGCCGATAAAGTTCAGGCCGGCGGCTGCCAGCAGGGGGTAGGCCTCGCGCACCAGTTGGTTGCCCTTGCCAGCCTCTTCGCCGTTGGAGAGCAGGCCCACGCGCGGTTTGGCCACGCGGCGCACGCGTTCGGCGTACAGGCTGCCCATGATGGCAAACTGCAGCAGGTTCTCGGGCTTGCAGTCGGGGTTGGCGCCAATGTCCAGCACCACGCAGGTGCCGGTGCGCGTCGGGAAGGTCGGCGCCAGCGCGGGGCGGTCGATGCCTGGCAGCGTGCCCAGTCGAAAGTAGGCGGTAGCGCCCGCCGCGCCGGTATTGCCGGCCGTCACAAAGGCCTGGGCTTCGCCGCGCTTCACCAGGTCAATGCCCACGGCCATGGAATTCTTGGCTTCCTTGCGCTTGGCCTTCAGCGCCAGGGCCAGGCCCTTGTCTTGCATGGTCAGCATCTCGGGCGCGTGTACCACCCGGATGGGCAGATTGCCCGGCGCTTGAGCCGCCAGGATCGGGCCGATGGCCTGCTCGTCGCCGACAAAAATAATCTCGACCCCATACTCGCGGGCCGCCTGCACGCCGCCCTCGATATCGGGCCGCGGATAGTCGTCACTCCCCATGGCGTCAACCACGATGCGCATGAACTCAATCCCCTGCTGCGCGCAAACCCGGAGCGGGCGCGGAAACAGTCAGTCCTGAGTGAAGATGGATGCCTGCCAGGCGTCAAAGAAAGCCGGCCCAGGGGCCGGCTCAAAGCGCATTGTACCTCGGGGCAAGGTATTGGTAAATAGCGCGCTCTAGTTGCTGCAGTAGCGTTGGGTGCTGTGATGCGGATGGCTGGCCAGCATGGCGCGCAGCAAGCTGGTCTCGCGCCGATAAAGCGTGCGCTCGATGCGCAGCAGGTCGGCGGCGTTGTCCACCGACAGCAGGGCCTGCTTTTCGCCCATGGGGATCTGCGCGACGATGGCGGCCAAGTAGGCCAGGCCGGCCGGGTCGGGCGGCAAGGGCTTTTCGGAAAAGTGGGTGGAGGCAGCTTCGGCCAGCAGTTCCAGGTAGCGCGCCAGCCACGGGCTAAGAGCCCGCGCCGCCACGTGGGCGGCCGGCTGGTCGGCCCCTGCCAGCGGAAATTCCGTAACACTGCCGGTGTGGACTTCATCCTGCGCGGCAAAGAGCTGCACCAACCGGAAGCGCTCCTCGCCCACGGCTTCGATGTTCATGCGCCCGTCCGGCAGGTGCTCCACGTGCCGAATGCGCGCCAGGGTGCCGATGTTGTAGGGCACGGCCGGGCCGCCCACCTCGCGCCCGGCGCGGATCAGGACGACTCCAAACGGCGTCTCCTCCGACAGGCAGGCGTGCGCCATCTTCCGGTAGCGCGGCTCAAAGATGTGCAGCGGCAGCGCCATGCCCGGAAACAGGACGGTGTGCAGCGGGAATAGAGCGACTTTCACCATAACGGCAGGCGCTCGGCCCGATTGTTTGACAGGGACGTTCGTTCTGCTATAATTCGGCGTTGCAATTTCATAATGCGCCCGTGGCGGAATTGGCAGACGCGCTAGGTTGAGGGCCTAGTGGCCGTTAAGGCTGTGATGGTTCAAATCCATTCGGGCGCACTGATACAACTATCAAGTTTCTTGCAAGGGCACCCCATTGACGGGGTGCTTTTGATTCTATCGCGGGTGGCGCACAGCGACCAAGAATCGCCGCGCAGAATAAAACAAAGGGACGGGCGAGCCAGTGGCTTACCCGTCCCTTTGCGCACCAGGCTGCCCGCGCCGCCTACTTGGGTGGCTTGTGCGGCAGCGCCTCCAGTTGGTCGGCCAGGTCAAAATCCTTTTCGGTCAAGCCGCCCTCGCTGTGGGTGGAGAGCTGCACGCTGACGTGGCTGTAGCCGTGCAGGCTGACATCGGGGTGATGGTTGGCGGCCTCCGCAAACTGGCCAATGGCGCCCACAAAGAGCACGCCGTGCGCAAACGAGCGCACATTGAACGTCTTGCTGAGCAGCCCATCGCGCACCTCCCAGCCGGGCAGCGCGGACAGACGAGCCGTGATCTGGTCTTGGGTCAGGCGGGGCATGTCACATCTCCTTCGTTACCGGGCGGTGGATATGCTCCATAAACTCGCCGCGCGTGCGCGGATCGCGCTTGAAGACGCCGACCATGGCGCTGGTCACCATGCGGGCCTGGGCCTTTTTCACCCCGCGCATGGACGAGCACATGTGCAGCGCCTCCACCACCACGCCCACGCCCTGGGGCTCCACCGTGGCCGTCAGGAAGTCGGCGATCTGGCGAGTCAGGCGCTCCTGAATTTGCAGCCGCCGCGCAAACATGTCGACGATGCGCGGGATCTTGGACAGGCCGATGATCTTGCCCTTGGGGATGTAGGCCACGTGCGCGTGGCCGATAAAGGGCAGCAGGTGGTGCTCGCACAGGCTCGAAAATTCGATGTCGCGCACGACCACCATCTCGTCATACTCAGCGTGGAACAGCGCGCCGTTGACCAGGGCCACCGGGTCGGTCGCGTAGCCCGCCAGCAGCTCGCCATACATGCGCGCCACCCGCTGCGGCGTGTTCAACAGGCCTTCGCGCCGCGGGTCCTCGCCCACGCTGGCCAGTATTGTCTTGATAGCTTCTTCGATCTGTTGACGCTCCATGCCTGTCCCGATGCCTCGCTCGTGTGGTTGAATGGCGACGATAACCTATTTTGAGCGTCAAGTCTAGAGGGAGGTTAATGTAAGCGCGGGGTGCGGCTGCGCGCCGCCCCAGCCCGCAGCGCCAGCAGCACCAGCGCATACACGTTGAACACGGTCACAAACAGCCACAGCGCGGCCAGCGGCTGCCCCAGCGCGGCGCACATGGCGATGACCAAGAGCTGCGTGCCCAGACCCAGCACGGTCACGGCCGTCATAAAGCCGGGCCGCAGCGGCGCCGGGCGCGGGTTGGCCCACTGGTCCAGCGCGGCCACCAGGCGGTCTTGCCAGCCATAGACCCATTGATACAGCCGCAGCAACACGCTGACGTGGCGCGGATTGTCCCAAGCAAAGACAGCGCCGGCGCCTTCCTGCACCTGGCTGGTCACGTCGCCGCCGGTTTGGGCGCGGTAGCGGATGTAGTAGTGGTTGAACAGGGAGACCTGCAGCAGGGCCGAGACGCACGCCGCCGCCGCCAGCAGCCAATACCAGGTCTGGCCCGTCTGCCGCCAGCCCAGGTAGCCCAGCGCCGCGTACAGCGCTACATTGACGACAAAATCGGCGAGCGAGTCGAGGAAGCGGCCCACGCGCGAGGGCCGCTGGCGGGCGCGCGCCAGGGCGCCGTCGGCGGCGTCGAGCGCGCTCTTGACGAGGATGAGGCCACCCGCCAGCACCAGCCAGCGCTCGGCCGCGAGGAGAATCGCCGCGGCCAGCCCGGCCAGCGTAAACGCCAGGGTGAGCTGCGGCGGCGTGACGGCGGTCGGCAGCAGACGCTGGACCAGCCAGCGCGCAAATGGGCGCGCATAATCACTGAGGTCCAGAAACGCGTGGCTGCGCGGAACCTTATCGCCGGTGCCGGACGTCACGGAACCTTGACGGCTTCCATCTCCGGCCCATAGACGCGCCACACCAGGTTAGCGCCGTCCACGGGCGGCGCGCCCTGCGCAAAGGCGTTAAGCCGTATAACCGTGTTGGTGTCGGCGCTCACCCGCGGGATCTGCGTGACAAAGTTGACCAAGTCGCCCGCTGACCACTGGCGCTCGGCCAACAGGCCAAAGAGCTGGCGCAGGATGTCGCCCTGGAAGTTCAGCCGATCCATGTCATTCGCGGCGGGCCAGGTGTCATAGGTTCGCAGCAGCGCCGGGCCGGTCAGCACCTGGCTGTTGAGCGACAGCCCGCCCAGTTGGCCGACCAACGCCGACAGGTCGCCGCGGTCGAGGATGACATCGGCCTGGATAGTGGTGAACCCGGGGAAGCGCGACTGCACCGCGTCGCGCACAAAGGTGTGTCCCAACTGCTGGCGCATGTCTTCCGCGTTGATCTCGGCCAGGGTGTGCGGCCCCTCAAGACTGGCCAGCTCAAAGGTGGCCGACGGCGGGAACGCCAGCACGTAATACTCCGCCACGCCCGGTCGAAAGGTGATGACCCAGCAAGCCTCCAGGCCGGCGCCCGGCGCGTTGGCGTCCGTGACGCCGAGCAGCAGCAGTGATTTCTGTTCGCCCGGGGTCACCGACACCGAGATGGAGGGCTCGCTGTCGGGCGCAGCCGTGTTGGTGGGCTGAACGGGTCGTAATGTGGGCGTGGCCCGCGGCGGCGACGGGACCACCTGGCCGGTAGCAATGCCGAAGACAAGGCCGCCCAACAGACATACGGCCGTCATCAAACCGAGGAAAAGCAGGCTGTCGCGGGGTGCGCGCATCCGGTCTAGTATCGCCGTTGGTAGTACTCCGTTACTACTAACCACAATATAACCTGATTTCTACGATAAGTACAACCCGGTCGGCAGTCGGCAGTTAGCAGTCGGCAGAGACGACGGACGCATGTAGGAGCGGGCTTTGCTCGCGATAGCGCGACAGACCCTTTCATCAAGAGGTACGGGCGAGGCGCAGACGCGCAAGCGTCTTCGAACAAATGCGGGTGGCGTGTCGCAGGCCAAGTCTGCGATACGCCACCCGCATCGTAACTAAAGACGGTGGGCCAGTCGCGAGCGTCGCTCGCGACTGGCCCACCGTCGGAAGTTTCGTGGGCCGAAATTGCTCTAGCGCACGCTGGCCCAACCCACCACGGTGCCAATCAGCAGCGCCATCGCCGGCATCCACAGGAAAGGCACCACCGGCAGCACGATGGGCGCCCATTTGGCCGTGACGCGCTGCGCCAGACGGGTGGCCTGCAGCATCAGCCGCCAGCCATAAATTTGAGCGAGTTCGGATAACGATACGGGTTGTGGGCGGGCGTGAAACATGGCGGCCTCCAGACTCTAGCGCGATGTGCTGACCTTGACGACTTTGCCGCGCGCGTCGGCCACGACACGCACGATGCGATTGATGGTCTGCCCGCCCGGGCCCTGACCGCGGCCCTTGAAGGTGAGCAGGTAGCGGCCATCGCCGCCGGCCTCGGGCCCCTTGGCGCCGGGTTGGTTCTGGACGATTGGGCGCGCGTCCTTGACCTCGGGGAACTGGCGATACACCTGGCTCGAGATCGAGTCGATTTGGGCGCTGCTGAGAGCCATGTTAGTTGCCCCCTTCCAGATCGCGCAGGCTGCGGCGGCGGCGCAGAAAAGCGGGCATATCCAGGTTGTTGGCCGAGGGGGCGGGCGCCGCCGGCCCCGGGCGCGCATCGGCGGACACGAGCGGTTTCTCGGCCACTTTGGCCGTCACCACCTGGTGGAACAACGCATCGGCCAGGTAGCCTTCGGGTTCAGCGTCCACCGCCTGCGGCTCGGGGGTCGCCTCGACAGGCTGACGGCCGCGCGCGGAACGATGATACGACAGGTCGGGCTTGACCGTGTCCGCGACGGGGGGCGGGCTGTCCAACCCGGTGGCGACCATGATCACCTGGGCCCGGCCCTCCATGCCCGGCTCAACCGTGGCGCCAAAGATCACCTCGGCGTGAGGCGCGGCCGCGTTCAACTCGGCCGCGGCCTGGCTCACCTCGTATAGCGACAGGTCGTCGCCGCCGGTGAAGTGCACCAGGATGCCGTTGGCGGCGCTCACGGTGCGCAGATCCAGCAGAGGCATTTTCAGGGCCTGCCGCACCGCGTCCACGGCCTTGTGCTCGCCCTTGCCCTGGCCAATGGCCATCATGGACGTGCCCGCCACCTTCATGAGCTGCTTGATGTTGGCGAAGTCGATGTTGATCAGGCCGGGCTTGGTGATGAGCTCGGTAATGCCCTGCACGCCCTGGCGCAGCACTTCGTCGGCCACGCGCAAGGCCACATCCAGCGGCGTGCTGCGCGGCAGCAGGCCCAGAAGCTTGTCGTTGGGGACGATGATCACGCAGTCGGCGCGCGCGCGCAGCTTGGCCAGCCCCTGCTCGGCATTGTTGCGCCGGCGCGAAGCTTCGAAGGTGAAGGGCATGGTCACCACGGCCACGGCCAGCGCGCCCACCGAGCGGGCCACCTCGGCCGCAATGGCGATGGCGCCGGTGCCAGTGCCGCCGCCCATGCCGGCCGTCAGGAAGACCATGTCGGCCCCGACCAGCGCGGCCTTGATCTGCTCGCGGCTTTCCTCGGCCGCGGCCTCGCCCATCTCGGGCTTGCCGCCGGCGCCCAGGCCGCGCGTGGCCAGGTGACCGAGCAGGATGCGCGTGGGCGCCTGGCTCTGGTTGAGCGCCTGCACATCGGTGTTGGCGGCGATAAAGTCCACGCCTTCCAGACCCAGGTCGATCATGCGGTTGACGGCATTCGAGCCGCCCCCACCCAGGCCCATGATCTTGATGACGGTTGGCTTCGGGTCGTCCATGTCGGTCTCCTGTGGTCGGTCTTGAACGGGCTAGGCTTCCTGTGCTACGCGCAGGCGGTCAACCGTGCAGCCGGCCCGGCGCAGCTCCTCTTCCACCTCGGCGCTGATGCCTTGCTCATTGCCAAAGATGGTGACGTGCTCGGCTTGGAGCGCTTCTTCGGCTGAGAAGCCGCACACCGGCCGCTTGGTCCTGACATAGTCCAGCGCGGCATGCCAATGCCACTCGGACACGCCCCATTCGAAGGTGGGCAGCAGCACGTAGTGCTTGAGGCCCTTTTCTCCCGGCGCGTGTTTTGACAGGGCGTGCATTCCCTTCGTTTCGTCCGTGCGCCGCCGCTCCACCCGCATGCCATGCGCGGTGGCGGTCTTGAGCGCATCCACCGCGGTCACCGTCTTGCCATCCGTGCGGTACCAGGCTTCCCGCGCAAAGGGGCTGCCCTCGGGGGCCGCCAACAGCCAAAAGTTTACATTCAGCAAGTTGCGGGGCAGCTCGCCGGCGATGGCGGCCTGCGAGATCTCTTGGATGCAAGAGGCGTGCCAGAGTTCGTTCACCGGCGGGAATTGGGGATCCATCTGGTTGTCCAGCACCGGCCCGCCGGCCAGCGAGAGCAGGGGGCGCGCCTCGCCCACGCGGTCGCGGATGATTTCGTCGTACCAGTCGAAGATGCGGAAGCCGCGCTGGTCCTGCGAACCGGGCGGCGTCAGGTAGGGCCGCGCCTCGGGCCAGCGGCGCAGGCCGCCCTGTCCCCAATCCACCGGGCGATTGAAGGTCCACAGGTTGACGGCAAAGGTCATCTGCTTGAGCAGATCGTTCTTGCCGCGCTTGGCCAGCCCAGCCAGGGACGCTTCCAGAAAGGCGGTGTCCCAATACTCGCCGCCGGCCCTGAGCGCGGGGAAGGTCGGCCGCAGCCCGGCTTCCTGCTGCGCCTCCAGCACCGGCACGGCCAAGTCCAAGAAGCGCTCCACCAGCCCAGCCTTGCCCCATTCGGCCGGCGCCCAGGCCGCGCGGCTGTTGGGCTCCGAGAACGGCACCACATACTTCACTCCCCAACGCGCGTAGGTGCGAAACAGCACCGCCAGCGAGCCGGCCAGTCCGGTCTGCGCGTCACGGCGCGTGGGCATGGCGGGCAGGTGAATGATCGGCTCGATGCCGGCGTCCTGCAGCCCTTTGATAAACGGCTCGGGCACGGCGCGGGTCAGCGAGCCGATAAGCGTCAGCCAGCGCGCGCCGACCGCCTCCAGCTCGGGCAGCCAGGCTTGCAGGTCGGCGTGGCGGTAGTGCGTTTCGTCGGGGAAGTAGTGAAAGCCCAGAGTGGTCATGGCGCCCTTGTAGTGGCCGGCGTCCGCGCGCGGCGCGGTTCCACCAGCGGTGGGAATATGGCTGTTCGCGTTCATCGCGAGACCGCCAGCTTGATGACATCACCCTTGGCATCCAGGGTGACCCGGGCATAGTGCGGGTGCTGGCGCGACTGCACCCGGATGGTCTTTGACAGCGTTACGACGGTTGTGGCCGGCGCGGAGGCGGCCTTGTTTTTGCCAAGCTTGCCCAATTGCGCCGTAGGGCAGAGGTGGTCGCCGCCGTGACAGGTCGCGTGCGAGTGGGTCACGCGCAGCGCCGCGTCGCTCATGCCGGGCAGATACTGCGCCACCACGCCCTTGATCTGCGCCACCATCTCGGACGTCACCTCCAGCTCATCGGCCCGAGCCGCGCCGGATGACCGGTCGCAGACGGTGGTCAGGCTGGCCGTCAGCTTGGGCGGGGGCAGGGGCTTGGCCAGGCTCTTGCTCCCAGACGACCGCAGCGGCGCGCTGGCCAGTGGGTCGCCGTAGAGCACAAAGCTGATCAGGGTCTTCTGGTCTTCGCCATCGAGCACGCCCTGGCGGTTGTGCATCTCCTGGGCCATCTGCAGCTTGGCGCGGCGCAGGGCTTCGCCGGCGGGCAGGCCGGCATTCATGTTCTGCCAGAAGAACCGGCCCAGCAGGTCGGCGCCGACCAGCGGCGTGGTGACCGAGCCATAGGCGATCTTCGTGGAGCCCACCATCACGCGCGTGCCCGCGTCGAGGAACTTGAGGCACAGAGCGGCCTCGGTCTCTTTGTCAAGAATGTTGGCGCCGTAGCAAGCTTCGGTAAAGACCACCACGGGCGCGCGTCCAGAGTTGGTCACATCGGCCGGGCGCAGGGCCACCGGATACTCCGGCACCGAGCCGGGGTCCTCAAAGCCGCGCTGCCCGTACCACTCGGGGCCGTCTTCGATGCCGTGCAAGTTGAAGTACGACAGGCGCGACGGCGCCAGGCCTTCGACGGGCAGGGCATTGGCATCCAGGGGCGGCGAGGTCAGCAGGTTGCGCGGATCGCCGATCTGGTTGTAGACCGCGGCCGAGGCGCTCTTCCACACATTGGCCGAGTAGCCAAAGCTGTGCGCGCTGGTGCGGCTCAACCACTGCTGGTGGAGCCACCGGCGCAGCCGTTCCAGCCACGCCAGGTAGGCGGGTCCGGTGGCCACGTATGGGGCGCCGGCGGCGGCGCGAATGGTGCGCACCAACGGGCCGGGGTCGGCGCCGGCGCCGCTGGGCAGACGCCCCACCGGCCACTCGGGCACAAAGTAGTTGTCATCGGCCGTGGCGTAAGGATTGTCCGACGGGATGTCGCCGTCGACGTCGTCGGTGGGGTTGGGCAGGTGGTGGAACGGCACGATGTTGGCGCCGCCGACGATGAGCAGCGCGCCCAGGCTGCGGTTTTGCTCGCCGAGCCGCTGGGCCAGCTTGCCCACCAGGGTCTTGACCTCAAAGGCATTGGTGGGGTTCACCGGCCGCAGGCCAAACTCGGCCAGGGTGGTGGGGTCGTCCACGTACAGGCGACTGGCCTTCCAGCCCGCGCGCTTTTGGACGCTGGCGGTCAAGGCCTTCAGTGCGTTCTCCACCTGGGTGAAGCCTGCTTCGCCGTAGGCCTGCAGCAGGCGCGTGCGGCTGGAAAGGATGACGTAGTGGGGGTTGAGCGGCGTGTCGCTGCTGTGGGCGCTGCCGGGGCCGGTCTTCATGCGGCCCAAACGATACTTGAGCGCCATGCGGCTGGGCAGGCGCGCGGCCACCTTGTCGAGCTGCGCTTGGATGTCGGCCAGGTCCTCGGACGCTGCGATTTGCGCGGCATGGGCGGCGCCATTGTTGACCACCGCCGACAACTGGTTGAGACCTAACAGCTTCGTCAGCGCGGCGGGCATGGGCCCGGCCAGCTTGGCGTCCGGCTCGCCCTCCCACAGCGAGCGATAGGGGTGATGGGCGCCCCAGTGGCGGCTGACCACCTGGCCGCCCTGGTCTTCGGCGGCCGCCTCGTGCAGCAGCTCGATAGCGCGCACGCGCTCGCCGGCGGCCAGCAGGCACTCGGCCAGGCACAGCTTAAAAGCGACGACGGTTGGCCAGCGCGCGTGAAAGCCCTCGGCCAGGGGGCGCGCGAGGTCCAACAGGCCGGCGTGCCACAGCGAGGCCAGGTGGATCAGCGAGGCCAGCGGTCCCGGCGGCTCGAGCTTGAGCGCGTTGAGCGACTCGCGCTGCGCGGTGTCCCAGTCGCCGGTCTTCTCGGCCAAAAAGGCCGCGCGGGCCGCGGCGGCCCAGGGCGACAGGCTTCCGCCCACGGTACGGCCATCGCCCACATAGGCGCTGGCGTAGGCGTGGCTGGCGCCGGCGCGGTTATCGAGCGCGGCATGCTGGTCGCCGTAGGCGCGTTGGGCCAGCGCGTCCTCGGGGTCGGCGGCGACCACCGCGGCCAGTACATCGGCGGCGCGCGCCAGGCTGCCTTCGGCCGCATAGGCGCGGCCCAGCAGCGCCCGCACCGCCAGGTCACCGGGCCAGTCGGCCAGGTACTGCGTGGCGGTGTCGCGCGCATAAGTGGGCTGTCCGGCGGTGAGCGAAGCTTCGAGCAGTTGGAGGAGGTCTGTTCGTTTCATGGCATGGTCTCTGCGAAAGGTATTGCAAGAGCCGTGCCAGGAATGAACTGCGGTGTGCGGCCATGTGGCCCAGCCACATAGCCGCACACCGCATAAACAACAGTCGGTCCCAGCGCGTCGGGCGAAGCCCGACGCGCTGGGACCGACTCTCTCTAGTGCGAAGCACGAGCTTACCGCGCCGCGACCGGCTGCGCCTTCATGCCGCCCTGCACGATGTTCATGGCCGTCACCACGGCCAATTGCTTGGTGGCCTCAAGGTTCTTGGGATCGAGGTTGACGGCCTTCTCCAAGGCGTTGACGGCCTCGGGATAGTTCTTGATGTTCTTCAGGGCCACGCCCAGCCGCGTATGGTTAGCGGCGGATTTGGGCTGCAGCTCGATCGCCAGGCGGTACATCTCCAGCGCCCGGTCGAACTGCTTGCGCTGGTCGAACACCTGGCCCACCTCGCGCAGCACTTCATCATCTTTAGGGGCCATGTCACGCGCCTGGAGCAGGTGCGACAAGGCCTGGTCAAGCTGGCCCTGCGCGCGGCAGGCGCGGCCCAGCCGCAGCAGGTGGCCCGGCGCGCGCGGGGCGATGCGCGCGGCTTCGCGGAACGACTTGACCGCGGCGCCGTAGTTGGCGGCCGAGTACTGCACTTCACCCAGCGCGGCAAAGACCTCGTCGGATTCGCTGTTGGCGGCCGTGGCCTTCTCGAGCACCTCCATGGACTTGTCCCACTTCTGCTGCCGGGCATAAAGCCGGCCCAGCGCCAGCAGCGCGCCGGCGGGCTGCGCCGACTTGGTCGAGGCGGCCAGGTAGTGCTTCTCGGTGGCGGCCGTGTCGCCGCGCGCGAGCTGGACCTCGGCCAGCACCATCAGGGCCTCGGCGTCGTCGGGCGTGGCGCGCACGGCCGATTCGGCCTTGTTGGCGGCCTCGTGCAGCTCGCCCAGCGCCAGGTTCACGCGCGCCGCGCCCAGCAGGGCGGGGGCGCTCCCGGGCGCCAGCTTAAGGGCCTTGGCAAAACAGTCGGCGGCGGACTTCAAATCGTTGAGCGCGAGTTGGATCTGGCCGCGTTCGGTCCACAGCAGGGCATCGCCGGCGCCGGCTTCGGTGGCGCGGCGGTAGTGCTCGGCCGCGGCGGCCAGGTCGCCATCGCGGGCCAGAGCGCGCGCCAGGTCGGCCAGGTAGTCGGAATGTTCGGGTTCCAGCTCGGCCGCGCGCTGGTAGTGGGCCAGGGCGGTGCCGCTGTCGCTCACCAGGCCCTTGGCATGCCGCTGCTGGTGCACGCGCGCCAGGCGGTGGTGCCAGGCGGCCACTTCGGGCCGCAGGGTCAGCGCCTTTTGCAAAACCTGTTCGGCTTCGGGCTCTTCGCCCAGGGCGAACAGCGCCTCAGCCAGGTGGAAATGCGCCAGGGCTTCCTCGGGCGCGGCGGCTACGGCCCGCTTGAAGGCCGACAGCGCGCCGTTCTGATCGCCGGCGGCCCATTCCACCAGGCCCATCTCGATGTGGGTCGCGGCGTGCTCGCCCTCGTGCTGGAGCGCGGCGTGCAGCGCGGCGCGGGCTCGATCCAGTTGCCCGGCCTTGCGCAGGGCCGCGCCCAGCGAGCGATACAGGTCGGTCAGGCTGCCGCCGACCGCGGCGATCTTCGCGGGCGCCACGGACTCGAGCAGGCGCTGCGCTTCGCGCGGGTCGCCGGCTACGGCCTTGGCGCGTCCCATCCAGTAGCGGACAGCCACCGGGTCGGCGCCCAGGGCCGCGGCGTGCTGCAGGGCCGTCGCGATTTGTGCCGGCGTGTCGCCCACCTTTTCGGAGGCCGCTGTCTTCATGCCGGAGCGCATCGCGTGCTCGTGACCCTCGGCCGACATCACCAGGGCGCGGGCCAGCGCCAGTTGGGTCTCGGGGTCGCGCGGGCGGGCCAGGCTGCACTGCTGGAAGGCGCGCACGGCCTCGGCCGGGCGCTTGACGCGCAGGTAAAGCTCGCCGGCCCACTGCTGGACGTCAGCCTGGTCGGGGCCGATCTTGAGCGCGCTCTCCATGACCTTGACGGCCTCGGCCGTGTTGCCCAGCCGGGCCAAGGCATTGGCGATGGCGGCCACGTAGCGGCCTTCGCCGGGGTTGATGCGGGTGGCCTGACGATAGAGCGCCAGCGCCGGCTCGAGCTGGCCCAGGCGTTCGCGGACCTCGCCGAGCATGTAACGGGCTTCGGCATCGCCGGGGCTGAGGTCGACCGCGTTCTGCAGATGTTCGCCGGCCTGGTCCAGCTTGCCCAGGGCCAGGGCAGCGCGGGCGGCTTCGCGCACCAGCAGGGCATCGCGCGGGTTGGCGGCCAGGGCCTGCTCCAGGGTGGTCAGCGCTTCGGCGGCCTGGCCAAGTTGCAGCAGGGCCAAACCCAGCCGGGCGCGCAGGGCATAGTCCTGTCCGTTTAGCACCAGCGCCCGCTGCCACAGCGCGATGGCGGCGGCCGGGCGGTTCATGGCCCACAGCGCCTCGCCGGCCTCGCGCAGGTACCCTTCGCGATTGCGGCCGCTGTCGATCTCCGCCGCGTGCAAAAAGGCCTTGTGGGCGGCTTCGTATTGGTTCAGCTTGCTCGCCACCCGGCCGTAAGCGGCCTGCACCTCGGCGGCGTGCGGGTCCAGCTCCACGGCCAGCGCCAGCACGCGCTGCGCCTCGTCCAGCTCGCCCATGTGAACCAGCGCCTGACCGGCCGCCAGGTGCACGGACGCCACGTCGGGCGCCAACGCCAGAGCCTGCGCAAACACCGAGCGCGCCTCGTCGACCTGGCCCAGGTCCATGAAGCAGCGCGCCAGGCGTACCTGCATGCCGGCATCGCGCGGGTTGGCGGCGACGGCGCGGCGCCAGGCTTTGAGGGCCTGTTCGTGATCGCCCAACTGCGTTTCAGCCTCGGCCAGCTGCTGCATCAGGGCCGCGCTCTCGGGCTCCAGCCGCAGGGCGGCTTCGGCGGCGTGGCGCGCCTCGCGCCATAGCTCGCTCTGGGCATACGCCTGCGCGAGCGCGGCATAGACGGTGGGGCTGTCGGGCGTGTGGTCCAGGGCTTCCAGCAGGCAGGCGATGGCGATGTGCGGCTGCTTGAGGTCCAGGCATACCTGGCCCAGACCCAATGACCAATCGGTGCGGGTGGGCGCCAGGTGCAGGGCGCGCTGATAGCTTTCCAGGGCACCCTGCGGGTCGCCGGCCAGGTGCTGCGCCTGCGCCAGCAGGCCGTGCGCCTCGGCCATATCGGGCGCGTGCTCGATCGCGGCGCGCAGGGCGGCCACAGCCTGTAGGGGCGAGGCGTTCTGCGCGCCCTGGCGGCACTGGTGCAGGGTGATGCGGCCCAGGTCCAGGTAAGGCTGGGCTTCGGTCGGGCGGGTGAGTACGGTTTGCTGATAGGCGGCCCAGGCCTCGTCGATGCGCCCAAGTTTTTCCAGAGCCTGCCCCAGTTCGTACAGGGCCAGCCCATCGGCTGGCTGAAGCTGCAGCGCGCGGCGCAGCACTTCCACCGCTTCGGTGGTGGCGCCTTGCTGGCGCAGCAGGCAGCCCAGGCGGCGCTGTTCGGCAAAGGCCGCGGGGTCGGAGGCCACGGCTTCGCGCAGGGCCAGGATGGCCTCGGTCAGCCGGCCGGCCTCGTAGTAAGCAGCGGCCAGGTCAGACAGCAATGGCGCGGACTGCGGCGAGGCCGCCAGCGCCAGGGCATTGCGCCCGGCTTCCAGGGTCGCCAGGGCTTGCGGCTGGTCGCCGTGCTGGATGAGGTGCTTGGCCATCGCGCGCCAGGGGGCCGGCGCGGTGGGCACCAGGGTGGAGGCGCGGTGGAAGTGATCGAAGGCGGCTTGCGCCTGATCCAATGCGCCCAGCGCCTGGCCCAGCAGGGTGTGGGCTTCGCCGCGCAGGGCTTGGTGCTCGGGGTGGTCGGCGTCCGCGGCGGGCAGGTGGGTGAGAATGCTCTCGGACGCATCGCTGGCCAACTGCGGGTCGCCGGCGGCCAGGGCCGCGCGCGCCAGACCGATGGCGGCGGGCAGTCGCTTGGGTTCGAAGGCCACGGCCGATTGGAAGTGGGGGGTGGCCAGGGCAGGCTCGCCACTGGCCAGCAACGCTTGCCCCAGGGTCTCGCGCACTTCCGCCGACTGCGGCGCCAGGGCCGCCGCTTCGGTGGCCATGGCGCGCGCCGCCTCGGTCGCGCCGCCGGCCAATAGCCACTGCGCGGCAGTGAGGTAGTAGCCGGAAACCGTGCGCGCGCCGCGGGCGGCGCGCTGCATCATCTGCGCGGCCTCGGCGCTGTCGCCCAATTGGCGCGCCAGGTGTGCGGCCTTGGCCAATACGCGCGGGTCTGCGCTGTTGTCCTGCGCAATGGCGGTGAGGGCTTCGCGCGCCTTGGCCGGTTGGTCCAGCGCGGTTTGCGCTTCGGCGGCGGCGAGGTGGGCCGCCGGCCCCACCTGGGTCTGCCCTTCGAGCAGCGCCAGGGCTTCCTGCGGCCGCTCCAGCCGCACCAGGGTCTCGGCCAGGGCGGCGCGCACGGCTGGGTCCTCGGGTCGTTCGGCAAAAGCGTCCTGATACCCGGCCTGCGCGACCACCAGGTCGCCGGCCTGCAGCGCCAGCCGGCCGATGTGCGCGGCGACCGTGGCGCGCAGTTGCCGCACTTGGTTCCACGCGCTGGTCAGGACCGGGTGCGCGAGGGTGTAGTCTTCGGTCGCCGCCGTCAGCAGCGCCTGCTCCAGTTCAAGGTTGAGGTTGGTCTCCAGCGGGTTCCAGGTGCCGGGCAGGGCCTTGCCTTCTCCGGTGGCGGCCGCTATCACCTGTGCGTGGGGCCGCAGGATGGCGCGCGCAGTAGCGGCCTCGCCCATTGCTTCCAGCGCCTGTGCCAGGGCCATCCACTGCCGTAGGGGCAGGTCCAGGCCCAGTTGGGCAACGAAGGCCACGGTTTCATCCAGCGCGAGGTTGACCGCCACGCACTGCGCCGCCAGGGTCGCGCCGCAGGCACCCGCCTGCATCAGGCCGGTGAAGAAGTCACCGTGGCCCTCGGCCATGAGACCCCAGAGGTATTGCAGCGGCAGGCGCCAGGTCTCGCCCTGCACGCAGGCCTCCGTCGCCAGCGCGGCCCAATCGGATGTGGCGACCATACGCAGGCGGAGGGCCATGGCCGCCGGCACCGCGTCATCCACTGGATGCAGCGGCGCAGGGTCGCCGGTTAGCAGCGCATAGGCCGCGCCGACCTTTTCGCGCCCAGCGCCCAGCAGCCACTTCTCGGCCTTGCCCTGGCACTCCGGATGCACCACCGCATAGGCCGCCAAAGCCAACGGTCCCGGCCGCCAGGCATGGGCCGCGCCGGCCGTATCAAAAGCGCCCGCGAGCAGCGGACGGCGGCTCAGTGGGCGGGGGGCATGCGCTTGCTCGGCGAAGGCCTGGAAGATTTCGTCGTTCTCGGCCAGGGCCCACAGCTCTGGCACGCGCCGCAGGCGGCGCACGGCCTCGGGCCACAGGCTCTCGGGCAAACTGGCGATCAGGCGGGCGGTGACAGAGGGGGTCATGACATTACCTCGGATCTGCAAATGGCGGCAACGGGCGGGTCCCTGCAAGGACGCGGAGGTTCTTACTTGGGCATCGCCAGCAGCCAGTAGCACGCGGCCTCGAGCACGGCGCCGACAATGATGAGCACGATGGCGTTGCCGGACGAGGTCTTGATGAGGCCGTTGACCGCGTCGATCAGTGATGTGGCCGACTGCGCCACCAGGCTGATGTTGTCAGTCAGGCCCTTTTGGCTCAGCCGCGCCGACTGCTGCGCCAAAATCTTGGCCTCGGTCCGGTACGGCCCGGACATGAGGATGATCAGCCCCGACAAGATGGAGAACAGGCCGACCGGGAAGAAAGCCAAGCCCATGGCAATGCGGACGTTGGTGGGGGTAAAAAGCTCGGACATTGGTGAGCGCCTCCTGGCACGAAGATGTTGGCGGGCAATCCACTGCGGGCCACTGGCCGCACGACCGCACGGTGGGCGTGGTGCAAGAAGGATGCCAAAGGCGACGACAGACGACAGACGACGGACGACGGACGACAAGAATGAAAATCCGCCTTGGCGTCTTAGGCCAAGGCGGACTGTGGTCTGCCTTATGCTCGCTGCGTACTGATTACTGCCGACTTCTGACTTCCGACTTCTAACTTACACCGCCGCTCCCACTATGTCTCCCACAAAGTGCGCCAGCTCCAGGTAATCGCCGTCCGCGAACAGCATGGCGCGCTCGATGGCGTTGCGCAGTTGGCGAATATTGCCGGGCCAGTCGTAGGCCTTGAGGGTGTCCATGACGTAGGGGCCTACACCCTGGATGCTGCGGCCCATCTCGCGGTTGTAGCGGTCAATAAAGAAGCCCACCAGTGCCGGCAGGTCGTCCTTGCGCTGGCGCAGGGGCGGCAGCCGCAGCTCCACCACGTTCAAGCGGTGATACAGGTCTTCACGGAAGGCGCCGGCCGCCACCCTTTCGGGCAGGTTGCGGTTGGAAGCCGCTACGATGCGCACGTCCACGCGCGTCTCGGTCGTGCCGCCCAGACGCCGGATGGAGCGTTCTTCCAGCACGCGCAGCAGCTTGGCCTGCAGCTCTGGCCGCATCGTGGAAATCTCGTCCAGGAAAAGGGTGCCTCCGCTGGCGGTGACAAACAGCCCTTCCTTGCGCTTGCTGGCGCCGGTAAAGGCGCCGGCCTCGTAGCCAAACAGCTCCGACTCGAGCAGGGTGTCGCTGAAGTTGGCGCAGTTCACCGGGATCCACGGCTTGCCCGCGCGCGGCGACATCTTGTGCACGGCCACGGCAATCACTTCCTTGCCCGTGCCGCTCTCGCCGCTCAGCAGGATGGTCGCCCGCGAGGGCGCCACACGCGCCAGGTCGTGGGCGATGCGCTTCATGGCGGCGGTTTCGCCCACCACCCAGGCATCGTCGGCCAGGCGGGCGCTGCGCAGGTGGGCCAGCTCGCGTGCCAGGGCCACCACTTCGGCCGCCTTTTCCACCGCGCGCAGCAGCCTGGCCATATCCACCGGCTTCTGGATAAAGTCGCGGGCGCCGGCCTTCATGGCCTCCACCGCCATCTCGATCTCGCCGAAGCCCGTCACCAGGATCACCTGCACCCCCGGCTGCTCGCGGCTCAGGCGCTCCAGCAGGCTGGGTCCATAGCCATCGGGCAACTGCACGTCCAGCACCACGATGTCGGCCTCGCCCCGGTCCACCACCTTGTGGGCGGCCGCCAGGGTATCGGCCTCGTGTACCTCATAGCCGGCGTCGCGCAGCAGCGGCGCCAAAAACGACCG